>JAMOQJ010000082.1 GCA_027064065.1 Desulfurellales bacterium | reverse complement strand
AATTTTTATTTTATTTGACATAAAAAGTTGTTGGGTGTATTATTGAATTACTATATTATGATAAGTAGAAAATTGTACATTATTGGAGGTAAAAAATGGGTCAGGCTGAAAAGAAAGAAAGATTCGATAAATTAACAGGCGCTCAGCTGTTATGGGCAAGCACTATAGGAGCCTCATTTGATCTTGGTATAATGAATAGGGCTATGCTTATACCGTCTATGAAAACGGCGGCTCAGAGATTGGTTTTACATCAAATGCAAAAGGGGTCTTTTCCATTTTTGGAAGATAATGAATTGGATATTGATTTTTTTAAAAAGACCTTTGAAAATCTTAATCAATGCATACATTTTGCAAATAGGTATGAAGTTGAATTAAAAGACGATACCGTTATCTTAAAAATAAATAGAGATTCTTGTATGTATTGTCCTACAGGTGTGGGTGGAGCTCAACTTGGTCTTGCTATATGTCCTTACCCGCAGTTGTTTTCTGTGTATATTGATTCTGTTATAAAGAATGCTTATAAATTCAAAACCGTTGATATGGTTAAGTCTGAAGATGGCTTGTATATGTACAAAGAAGATGAGTGGGATATTGTGCCCTTTAAAATTAGAGACGATGATGAATTCAAGGAGATGGTTGATATATTAAACGAAGGTGCAAAAGAGATTGAGAGTGTGCTTGAAGATTCTTTGAAAAACGGTGTTATATCGAATGAGGATTTGTGGGATAGAAATTACATAGAAGTTCCTGATACTAATCCGCAAAAATATAAAACAAGGTTTACCGATTTTGTAAAAGAATATATACAACCTATAGAAGATAAGTATTTAGCAAAAAATAAAAAATTTAGATTCTTCTTGTTGGTTGACGATAACGGTTATGCGGCTGCTCATAACTCTATGTATGATAAAGACCTTACGGGAGATTATAAAAAAGATTTGCTCGGCAATAGGTCAATGAGAATTTTTAATGACTTTACAGGGCTCCAGTGTGCAAGGCATGAGAGAGAATTCTTGCTTCAGCCATATCCACGGGATGTAGGTGTTTTGATGTATGATTTATCAAAGCCGATTTATGTAGAAGGAAAGCACTGGGGCGGCTTGAGAGTGGGAATAAAATACTAAGATTTTTAGTAAGATACCAATATATTCATATACTTAAATACATACTTCACTGTGATGAATATCACAATATTTACTTGCGAAGAGCTTATTTTTTTATATAATGACCGTAGTTTTGAGATTTGAAGACAATTTACAAGAATATCTAACGGAGGTTGGTTATGATTTCTTTGAATAGAAGGTCCTTCCTCAAGCTTTCTTCATTGGTAGGCGGTGGTTTGATGTTTTTCAAGCCAACTGCTAAGGCAGGTTTGTATACGCCACATGTAGAAAAGCCCAAAGGAAGTATCAAGTACTATCCGAACATTTGTAGTTTCTGTTCAACGGCATGTGATATTGTCGTAAGAACAAGGGTTGATGGGAAATTTAAAAAACCCATAAAGATTGATGGTAACAAAAATTCGACTCTTAACAGAGGCAAGATTTGTGCAAGGGGTCAATCCGGTATTAGAACCGTTTACAATCCCGACAGAATTACCCATCCATTAATAAGGGTTGAAGGCTCAAAAAGAGGCGAATGGAAATTCAGAAAGGCTACATGGAAAGAAGCGTATGATTATATAGCCAAAAAGGTTAAAGAGCATAACATACAGCCTCATGAATTTTCCATATTCGCAGGACAGCGTGCTTGTGCTTATGAAAGATTAGGTTCTTTTGCATTTTTGGCATCTATTGGCTCTCCAAATATGATTGGTTCACCTATGCAGCAGTGCGTTATGGCTGAGCATGCCGGAACCAACGTAACGGTTGGCACGATGACTTCTCACGATGAAATTTTGGTTGATATGGATAATGCAAAGCTTATGATGACGATTGGCTCAAACGCTGCTATAGCCGGTATTTCCGTATCGAGAGCTGTTAGATTTACGAAGGGTAAAGAAAATGGTTTAGAGCTTATTGCAGTTGACCCAAGACAGAGTGAATTGGCTGCAAAGGCAGATATGTGGGTTCCTATAAAACCGGGAACAGATTTGCCATTTATTATGGCAATTATTAGAGGCGTAATAAAGGAAGAAGGGTATGAAGAAGAGTTTTTGAGAAGACATACCAACGCTCCTTTCTTATTGGTTGAAGACAATGGAATGCCAAAGGCTTTAGGTCAAAATACAAATCCTAATCAACTTCCATTTGCAGAAAAATATTATGTTTACGATGAAATATCCGAAAAAATAGTGGAAGTTGAAGGTTTTGCTAACGACAACTTAAAGAAAAATCCAAAAATAAAACCGGCATTGTTTGCTCCAAAGGGATTAACCTATAAAGGCAAGCCAGTAAAAACGGCTTTTGATTATCTATGGGAAGAAGTAAAGAATGCAACGCCTAAGTGGGCTGCTGAAATTTGCGATATACCCGAGAAACAGATTGAAGAAATAATAGATAAATTTTCTAGAATTAGACCGGCAACTGTGTATCTTGGATGGTTAGACGGAAGATATGAGACAACCGTTCAATCAAGAAAAGCAGCTGCTATATTGAATGCCATGGTTGGCGGAGTAGATAAAAAAGGCGGTTGGATTTATACGCCCGAAATGAGAGAAGGCATCGAGAAGTTTTATGAAGCCTATGAAGCGGGTAAACTTAAAAACCCTATGTCTTTAACGATGGCAACAGCTATGGGACCGGGTCTTCTTGGTATGATTGGAAAACTTGAAGGAATGATGTACAACGATAAATTCCCTATGTGGAGAGGCTGGACTCATTTTTCAAGAGCATATTTTGAATACAGGAAACAAAAAGGCGAAAAGGGTATTCCATTTTCACTCTTTACAAATGCCGGATTCCAAGAAGCTGTAGAAGGAAAGTTATCTTGGAACGGACAGCCGTACAAGATGAAGATGGCTTACATCTACTCTACAAATCCACTTAAGGATTACTATGGATATAAAACGTGGGAAAAGACATTTACTAACCCGAACCTTAAATTGGTTGTAGTTACAGAGATTTTGCCGTCAGATATGGCTAAATTTGCTGATATTATATTGCCTGATAAAACATACCTTGAAAAAGCAAGTGAAATAATGCCCGATGGTCCAAATCCTGATATGGTAATAAGAAAAAGATTTCCGTCTGTAAGTCAAGTTGGAGAGACTAAAGGCGGTGGAGAAATCTTTACGATTATTTCAAAAGCTATGGGCGGCTCATATCAGACTGCTGCCGGAATGATTAGCTCGTTTACAGGTTGGAAATTTGGAGAACTCGCTAAAGAGTTTAAAAAAGCTTGGAAGGGTGAAAAAGACCTATACGAAGCTGTGGGCGATGTAGCCTTGAAAGAGGTTGGTAAAAAATTAGGAATGAGCGCTGAACAGCTTAAAGGTGCTTTAGAAAAGAACGGTGTGCTGAAATTAAAAGACCATAAGGAACTTATGGAAGAAGCAGGTATGCCATATAAATTGCCTGTTCCTACATTTTCTGGAAGAATTGAAATATACTCAACACTTTTTGCTCACTTTAATTATTTATATGGGTATGATGAGCATTGGCATCCTGTTTTGAAATATATACCTATTGAATACAGAAAGGGAGCAAAACAAGAATTTAAGCCTAAGGATAACGAATTTTTCTTTGCATTTGGTAAAACACCTCAGCATACGTATCTTACAACGGCTGACAATCCAGTGTTAATGGCTATAACAGAAAGATATCAATCAGAAAACTTTGGCTTCTGGATTAATCCAAAGAGTGCTAAGAAACTTGGGATTAAAGAAGGAGATAAGATAGAAGTAGAAAATACCGTTTCGGGTCAAAAAGTAAAATCGTTTGCACATATTACTGAGCTTGTTAGACCTGATACTGTGTATACAATGAGTGACTTCGGAGTTGAAAACAAACTATTAACATATGCATCAGGAAAGGGTGTGGATTTAGGAAAGCTTATACCTTACAGATTAGGCCCCGTAACGGCAAGCGCTATGAGTTGTCAGTTTACGGTTAAGATAAGAAAAATATAGTTGGAGGATACAATGGCTAGATACGGTATGGTGATGAATGTTAAAACATGCTTGGGATGTAAAGCCTGTATGGCAGCCTGTTCTCAATGGAATCAGACTCCCTTTTGGGCTGAAGACGGCGGCAAGTGGAGAACAAGGATTACCGAATTAGAAGACGGAGAATTCCCAGAAGTACAAAGAAGATTTTTCCCAACCATATGTATGCACTGCGAAAATGCCGGCTGCCAGAGCGTTTGTCCTACAGGTGCAACATATACCAATAAGGATGGGATTGTTCTTATAGATTATGATTTGTGTTTGGGCTGTGGATATTGCATAGAAGCATGTCCTTATGATGCAAGATATGAGTATGAAAAAGAAGACTTAGAAAAAGATGAATTTTACTTTGGAGAAGATGCAAGGCATCATCAAGTTCATATTGACAAATGTACATTCTGTGTTGATAGGCTTGAAGAAGGACAGGAGCCTTCTTGTGTGGCTACTTGCGTTGGACATGCCAGAATCTTTGGTGATTTGGATGACCCTAACTCTGAAATTGCAAAACTTGTTAATACCGGAGAGGCTAAACCTTTAGGCGAATATCTTGCAACAAAACCAAAGGTTTACTACATAAAATAAAGGAGGAAAATATGGATTTAGTACAGCAGCATTTATGGGGCTGGTTTATTGCTATCTACCTCTTTTTTGGTGGATTAGGTGGAGCTACAATGGCTCTTGGCATTGTAGGAGAATTAAGGTTTAATAAGGGTAAATGGTTTGGGATAGGCACTGCCCTTTTGGGTTTGGCATTATTAAGTTTCGGATTATTGTGGCTAGTGCTTGACTTGATAGACCCATTTAGATTTTTATTGGCTTTTTGGATTAAAGGCATAGGTTCTTCTTGGATTGCAAGAGGTATGCTTATCATTATGGGTGCGTATATATTTGGAATTCTTTATGTTGCTGCTGCATTTTTTGAATCTAAAACATTCAAAAAATGGATGGGATATTTGGCAATGTTCTGTGGCTTTGGTGTTACAACATATACGGGTTTATTGCTTAACGCAAACGTAGGTATACCTTTCTGGCATACTCCTGCTTTGCCCGTTTTGTTTACGGTTAGTGCATTTTCTACAGGTTGTGCGCTTTTAATGTGGGTTTTGGCAGGTAAAAATGACCATGAATCTGAGCACTTTTTCCATGCTGTAGAAAGCTTTGATATTTTCTTAATATCTCTTGAATTATTGGTACTTTTTGCATATTTCGATTTTGCAAGAGGTGGAAATTTAGCTGTTGTAAAAAGTGCTCACTTGCTTTTAAGTAATCCTTTGTTTACCATTGGTTTCCTTATCTTCGGATTGATAGCTCCTTTAATACTTGAAGCTTATGCATCAATGAAAGAAAATTCAAAAGGTATTGCAGCATTTGCATCAGCTTTAGTATTGTTTGGCGGATTTTTGCTAAGATATCTTATAATATGGGCTGGAGTATTCCAGTATCCTCACGGTTTAGCAGGATAGGCGCTGTCTTTGGGCTTTTCAGTCTTTATGGCTGAAAGCCCGTTCACTTTGGCGGATGTAGCTCAGTTGGTAGAGCACAAGCTTCCCAAGCTTGGGGTCGCGGGTTCGAGCCCCGTCATCCGCTCCATTCTTCCTTTCTGAAAATTATATTAGATTTTAATATAGGAATTAGCTGTATATATATATTTTTTTGTGTTATAATAAAATTTATTATTAGAAAAAATGTAGAATTTTATTGACAATTACTTAATTAGATATAAAATACAGTAATAAAGTTTTTAGAATTTAAGTTATGGGAGGTTAAGTTATGGATGCTGTGTTTCTTGCACGTTTGCAATTTGCTTTGACAGCTTTGTTTCATTTTATTTTTGTCCCGCTAACGCTTGGTTTATCCGTTTTGGTTGCTATTATGGAAACAAGATATGTCAAAACCGGCGATGAGACATACTTAAGAATGACAAAGTTTTTTGGCAAATTGTTTTTGATTAACTTTGCTTTAGGATTGGTTACGGGTATTACGCTTGAATTTCAGTTTGGTATGAACTGGGCAAGATACTCAAAATTTATGGGTGATATTTTTGGTCCGCCTTTGGCTATCGAAGCCACAGCAGCTTTCTTTCTTGAGTCCACATTCTTAGGTGTTTGGATTTTTGGATGGAAAAAGGTTTCCAAAAGTATGCACGCCATATCAATGTGGCTTGTAGCATTTGGAACGAGTGTTTCTGCTTTGTGGATATTGGTAGCAAACGCTTGGATGCAACACCCTGTTGGTTATGTTATTAGGAATGGGAGAGCGGAGTTTACCAATTTTATAGCCGCAGTTACCCAGCCTTATGCGATATTAAAATTTTTGCATACGGTAACAGCAGGTTATGTTGTGGGAGCTTTCTTTGTAATGGGTGTTTCAGCCTATCATCTTTTAAGAAACAGAGATGTTGATTTATTTAAAAAAGCGTTTAAGATAGGTGCTGGATTTGGTATTTTTGCTACAATAGTTGTTTTTCTTATAGGTGATTTTCATGCGGCTGAAGTTGCAGAAACGCAACCTACTAAATTTGCTGCAATGGAATCTGTTTGGAATACTGAAAAGAGTGCTCCTATGTATCTTTTTATGTTCCCTGACGAAAAAAATCAAAAGAATACCGTAGAAGTAATCGGTATACCTAAAATGTTAAGTATGCTTGCTTATCACGACCCTAATGCAACAGTTAAAGGTTTGAAAGATTTTCCAAAAGGTGATAGGCCTCCGGTTACAATTACGTTTATTTCATTTAGAAGTATGGTTATTTTAGGAACGTTGTTCATTTTGTTAAGTTTGTTTGCATTCTACCTGATTAGAAAAGATAAATTACTGGACAAGAAGTGGTTTTTAAAGATGATGATATGGGCTATACCTTTACCGTATATTGCTATAGAGCTTGGATGGGTTGTAGCAGAAGTTGGAAGGCAACCGTGGATTGTGTATGGTCTTATGAAAACGGCTGATGCTACATCAACGGCTGTTACAATACCTCAAATAATAATGTCTTTGGTTGGTTTTGTTGTTCTTTATGGCGCTTTAGGTATAATAGATATATATCTTTTAATAAAATACGCAAAAAAAGGACCTGAATCGGCAAAAGCAGAAGCGGTTAAAGGAGGTTGATTATGTTAAATACAGTATGGTTTGCCATATGGGGTCTGCTTTGGGCTGTATATTTTATGCTTGATGGGTTTGATTTTGGAGCTGGCATTTTACATCCATTTGTAGCAAAAAACGATATCGAAAGAAGAATGGTTATAAATACGTTAGGTCCTGTTTGGGACGGCAATGAAGTTTGGCTAATTACTGCAGGTGGCGTTACATTTGCTGCATTTCCTACAACATATGCTTATATGTTTAGCTATCTCTACACCCCTTTGTTCTTTATTTTATTTGCTTTAATTTTAAGAGGCGTTTCTTTTGAATTTAGAGGAAAGATAGAATCAGCAGGTTGGGCAAAAATGTGGGATTTTGTTATTTTCTTTTTCTCATTTATTCCAGCATTGCTGTTTGGTGTTGCATTTGGGAATATATTTGAAGGTTTGCCGATGGATGCAAACGGTTATCACGGAACACTAATTAAATTGCTTAATCCTTATGGATTATTGACAGGTGTGTTGTTTGTTTTATTATTTCTTGAACATGGTGCTTTGTGGCTTGCGATTAAGGCAACGGGTGAAGTTTCTGAAAGGTCGAAGGCATTTGCCAATAAGAATTGGCCTGTTTTGTTGATAGTTGCTGTGTTGTTTTTGATTTATACTAAATTTGCCACAAAACTTTACGATAATTATTTTGCAAACCCAATATGGTTTATAGTTCCAGCAATTGCAGTTGTATCTTTGCTTATGATAAAGGTTTTTGCAAAAAGTTCCTATGTGAAGGCTTTTTATGCTTCTTGCCTAACTATATTGGGTGTGGTGTTTACAGGGATTGTAGGATTATATCCTAACCTTATACCTTCAAGCATAGATGCAGCACACAGCTTGACAGCGTTTAACTCTTCATCCAGTCCTTATACCTTGAAACTAATGTTTATTGTTGTAGTTATATTTGTGCCTATAGTTATTGCATACCAGATATGGGCATATAAAGTCTTTAGTTCGCCAGTTACTGAAGATGAATTAAACGATAAAGAAGTTGAAACCTACTAAAAAGAGAGCCTTTAAAGGCTCTCTTTTTTTCATTCATTGACAACCATATATATTTTTGATAAAAGCCAAATGTTTTAAAAATGCGCCTGTGGCTCAACGGATAGAGCAACAGACTTCGGATCTGTCGGTTGGGGGTTCGAATCCCTCCAGGCGCACCAATTTTTCTATTTCAACGGCACGAAGGCAAAGCCGTAAAATTCTTCTTTCAAAATTTGACCGTCTATTTTTTGTATAAGAAAGATTGATGAGTTTATCGGTATAACCATTCTGCCGTTTTCTTTTAAAACATCTATCAATTCTTCGGGCAGGCTCGTAGCCGATGCAGAAACCAATATTCTATCAAATTCACCTTCATTTGGCGGGATTTTATCGGCGTTGTATATTTCTATATTGTCAAAATTGTATTTTTTGAGATTGTTTTTGCAAAACTCTACAAGTTCTTGAATGATTTCTACGCCTATTACCTTGCCTTTGTTTGCTATCTTGGCTAAAAGTGCCGTCGTATAACAACTGCCGCAACCGACGTCTAATATAACGCTTTCTTCTTTAGCTTGCAAAAGTTCAAGCATAAACGCTACGGTGTATGGCTGAGATATGGTTTGGTAGTGTGCTATGGGTAGGGGGTGGTCTTCGTATGCCTTTTCCTTGTCTCTTTTGTTGATAAAATCTATTCTGTCTATCGATTTAAACGCATCTATGATGCTTGGTGTTTTTAAAACCTTTCTGTAGTTTATTAGGTATTCTACAAGTTCATCATTTGTTTTTAACATGTTCTTGGGTTAGTGTTCCATATAGCAGTTCGTTTATATTGTCGGATATGTTTATCTGTCTTTGTGCTACGTATGTATAAATACCGTAATTTCTCAAATCTCCTACAAT
>JAMOQJ010000081.1 GCA_027064065.1 Desulfurellales bacterium | reverse complement strand
CCTGATATTGAGTACCACGATGTTTACGACATAACAACATTTATACACGAATCCATTAAAGAAGTTATCTACACCCTTCTAATCTCTGTTGTTTTGGTGTCAATAGTCGTTTATGTATTCTTAGGAACATTGAGATCAACAATTATACCTGTATTGGCTATCCCTATATCGGTTATAGGCACATTTGCAGGATTGTATGCTAGTGGATTTTCCATCAACCTTTTAACCCTGTTTGGTTTGGTTCTTGCCATAGGACTTGTCGTAGATGATGCTATAGTTGTTATAGAAAATACCGACAGAATCCTAAAAAGCGAAGATATAAGCCCAAAGGAAGCCGCAATAAAATCGATGAAGGAGATATCTGCTCCTTTAATAGGTATTGTTCTGGTTCTTGATGCGGTCTTTATCCCTGCATCATTTATTGGTGGTTTTGCAGGAAAGATGTATCAACAGTTTGCTCTAACCATTGCAGTTTCAGTAACAATCTCTGGTATTGTTGCCTTAACCCTAACTCCTACACTGTGTTCTCTAATCTTACTCAAAGGCGGCATAAGGGAGACAAAATTCTCCAAAGCATTCTATTCGCTATTCAATCGCCTAACTGATGGCTTCACAGCAAGCGTAAGGCAAACAATAAAATACTCATTCATAGGTTTGATTATATTTGCCGTTACGATAGGCGCAACACTACTCATAGCAAAACAGCTTCCGACAGGATTGGTGCCTGAAGAAGACAAAGGCGATATAATGGTTATGTACTATCTAATGCCCGGCTCTTCTTTGCAGAGAACCGTGGATGTTGAAAAAAGTATGGGAGATTTAGTAATAAACAATAAAAATATAGATAGTTACGGGTTTGTTTCAGGCTTTGGTTTAATAACATTCGCATACAAAACAGATGCTGGCGTGGGTTTTGTGCATCTAAAGGACTGGTCGGAAAGAAAGGATAGCTCTTGGGATGTAATAAAACAGCTTATGATGAATTTCTCCCAAAACAAAGAAGCATTCATTATGGCTTTAAATCCACCACCGATAATGGGTATGAGTACAACAGGCGGATTTGATATGTACATACAGGATAGAACAGGTGGTGATATTCAGCTTTTCAATAAATACGTAAAAGAGATAGTGGACAAGGCAAACAGAGATAAGAGATTAATGATGGTGCGTTCAACACTTAACACCGATGTCCCGCAGTATAAAATAACAGTGGACAGGGAAAAAGCAAAGGCTCTAAATGTCCCGATAGCGAATATATTTGCGACACTACAGTCAACATTCGGCACATATTATATAAATGATTTAAACCTGTATGGACGAACATACCATGTAAACATTCAATCCGATGAAGACTTCAGGAAAAACTTAAAAGACTACGACTATGTGTTTGTCAAATCAAGAACAGGAAAGCTTATACCTATAAGTTCACTTATTCACATAAAAAGAACAGTCGGTCCGGATGTAATCGAAAGGTTTAATATGTTTACCGCAGCTCACATCACAGGTCAACCGCGCCCTGGATATACATCCGGTGATGCTATGAAAGCCATAGAAGAAATTGCTCATAAAGTGCTCCCAACAGGATACACTATCAGTTGGTCTGGTACATCTTATCAAGAAAAGAAATTGGCAAAATCAGGAAACAATGTGTTTATATACACCATTGTCTTTGTATTCTTAATCCTTGCTGCACTGTATGAGAGTTTTACCACACCAATTGCCATTTTGTTAATTGTGCCATTTGCTGTGCTTGGCGCTGCCTTAGGTCTATTTTTAGGCCACTATGAAAAGGATATATACTTCAATATTGGCATCTTGGTTCTTATAGGATTATCAGCAAAGAATGCCATCTTGCTTGTTAAGTTTGCTTTGGATAGAATGGAAGATGGGTTGCCTGCTTTGGACGCGGCTGTTGAAGGTGCAAAAATAAGATTTAGGCCTATTATCATGACATCATTTGCCTTTATTGTGGGCAGCTTACCATTAGTTGTATGGCAGGGCGCCGGTGCCAGCTCTCGTCATATTATAGGTACGACAGTTGTGAGCGGTATGCTGTTTCAGACAGTTGTAGGAACGCTGTTTATACCAATGTTCTTTTATCTTACAATGAAAATATTCCATAGGAGGAAAAATGAGAAATAAGGTCTTAATTATTTTATCAAGCACTGTTTTGTTGTTGTCAAGCTGCTCACTTGCACCTAAGCTTTCGACCCCGAAGATGGATATGCCGTCTAAGTATGATAATAAAACAGCACAGTCAATAAATGTAAATTGGTGGAAGAATTTTAATGATCCTATACTTAATGGGTTAATAGACAAAGCCTTGAAAAACAACGACGACTTAAGAATTGCGGCAGCAAGAATCAAACAGGCTCAAGCTCAACTTGGCATTACAGAAGCAAATCTTTATCCGAATATAAGTTCATCTGCTGGAAGGGTAAGACAACAAAGCAGTAAAGAAACTTCTCCTTATCACATCAGGACAACATCTTCTACATACACCCTTTCTGGCATTGTCTCTTATGAATTAGACCTATGGGGAAAGCTAAGAAACGAAAAGAAGGCTGCACTACACCAGCTGCTTTCAAGCAAGGCAACTCAAGAAACCATAAAGCTTTCTCTAATCTCAAATGTGGCAAACACATATTTCAATCTTATTTCGATAGACAGACAGCTCAAGATAGCTGAAAACACAGAAAAAAATTATAAAAATACATACGAATACAGAAAAAAACAGTACAAGTACGGCACAATAAATAAAATTGTTGTATCTCAAACAAAAGCCCAGTATGAGAATGCAAAGCTGCTCGTTGAAACCCTTAAAAACCAGAAGGCAGTTATGATAAGCAGTCTTTCTGTGCTGATTGGCGAAAGCCCAAAAAGAATCTTTGAAAACAATATGGAATTCAGCAAAGAACTGCCAAATCCTATAAAAATTCCACCTGCCCTACCTTCGACAATATTAGAAGACAGGCCTGATATTCAAGCGGCATTAGAGAACCTAAAAGCAAAGAATGCCTTAATAGGAGCAGCAAAAGCTGCCTACTTTCCTTCCATATCCCTAACGGGCATTTTGGGATTTCAAAGCATGGAATTATCAGACCTTTTGCAAAGATCCGCCAAATTTTGGAGTCTTGATACAAATGCAGCCCAGACCATTTTTGACTTTGGCAGAACAAAATCAAATGTAAAACTTACAGAAGCCCAAAAGGAAGAAGCCATCGCACAATACAGACAAGCCGTTAGAAATGCCTTTAAAGAAGTTTTTGATGCTTTAAATACATTGAAGACTGATACTTCCAAATTAAAATCCCAAGAAGAATTGGTTAATTCGCTTAAAAATGTTTTAGACCTTGCAAATAAAAGGTTTGATACGGGATATTCCGATTATCTTGAAGTACTTGATGCACAAAAAGGTTATCTGAATGCAAGGTTGAATTTAGAGAGATTAAAAGAAAAGGTGCTTGCTGACCAGATAACGCTTTACAAAGCATTAGGCGGCGGATGGAAGGGATTTACAAATCAGAAAAAAATAGCGAAAAAATAAAGGATGGACAAGCAGCAAAAAATTAACAAGCTAATACAGTTCATAAAATGGATGTACGAAAACAAGGTTCCCTTTCATAGCCTTGTATTAGAACCAAAGTTTCTCTTAGAAGAAAACAAGGTATTTATAAAAGTCAACAAAAAAGAGAATCTTATCGGAAACTATAAATACGAGATGCTACATGGTGGTGTCATTGCTTCAATAATGGATATAACCGGCGGTGCAATAGTATCGATAGGTTTAATAAAAAAGATAATAGACAAGCCAGAAGAACAAATAAAAGAGAAGATATTTAAAATAGGAACAATCGATCTGCGGGTTGATTTTCTAAAACCCGGACAAGGAGAGCAATTTTTAGCCACAGGTCATACCTTACGAATAGGAAATAGAATTGCCGTTGTCCACACATTTTTATACAATGAACAAAACATACTTATCGCTTCAGGGGCAGCTACTTATAGTACAGGATAAGAATTTAGAAGGAGTAAACATATTTGACAACAAAAACTCAAAAATAGCAATGGCAACAGGTAATGTTTACATAAAATATTAAGAGTTCAGGAAAATATATGAGTTATTTTGCTTTATCCTTGGTTATATTTTCTGCCCTAATGCATTCTCTTTACAATTTTCTATACAAAAAAAGCGGCATAAAAACCATATATTTATGGTCGATGTTTTCTGTATCTATTCCTATAATGACCATAATAGCACTCCTATTCAGAGATAATTTTATTCTAACTACGCCAAAGATACTTATTTTATCTGCCATATCAGCCATTTTTTTTACACTTTATCAAATATATACAGGAAAAGCCTATGCTTTAAGCGAAGGCGATTTATCGATAACCTACCCTTTAAGTATAACCGCGCCAATTTATATACCGTTTTTGGCATATATATTTATCGGAGAAAAAATTTCTCCAATTATGTTTTTGGGTATCTTTATAGTCATGATAGGCACATACACGATTCAACTAAACACATCAATTAAACATTTCAGTTTTAAAAAGATTGATTTAACCAAAAAACATATACGCTATGCAGCTTTTGCCGGATTTATATACTCGTTTGGAGCAGTTATAGATAAAATAGGTGTCGGAAAAGAAAATTTTTTCATATACACCTATTGGGTTGTTATTTTTATGTTTATCTATATGACCGTTAACATATTGCGACAAAAAGAGATGAAAAAATACATATTCGAATGTTATAAAAACGTATTATTAGAAGTACTATTGGGCGGAATACTGCTTACGCTATCTTTTTTATCCTATCGTTACGCAATGCAAACAACAACGATAAGCGCTGTATCAGGAGCCAGACAGGTAAGTTCCCTATTTGGTGTATTGATAGGCATATTTATACTAAAAGAACCCTACGGACCACTGCGCTTTTTGGCTACGCTCTTTATTGTTATAGGCATCGTTTTAATAAAAATAGGTTAGTAATTTTTTTATATTGAATTTCTTCTTAAACGGCATTAAAATTATTATGGTAATTCCATAAATAAAACTATGCCATAAAAAGGAGAGCGTATGAAAAGCGAAGATTATAAAGATATGGATATTGACAAGGTAGCAAGTGAATTAAAGGTAGACCCAGACAAAGGATTATCCGAAAAAGAAGCAAAAGAAAGACTCAAAAAATACGGATACAACGAAATTCCAGAATATAAACAATCCATATGGCATAGAATATTTTTAAGATTTTGGGGACCTATTCCATGGATGATAGAAGTGGCTGCAATATTAAGCGCCTTAGTCAAAAAATGGGAAGATTTTACAATTATTATCGTTATGCTTTTAGTCAACGCTTTTTTAGATTTCTACCAAGAGCACAAAGCCCTAAACGCCATAGACGTTTTAAAGAAAAAATTAGCAAACAAAGCCGTCGCATTAAGGGATGGAAAATGGATTGAAATACCGTCAAGAGAACTTGCGCCAGGCGACATTATTAAGTTAAAAATAGGAAACATCATACCGGCAGATGTCAAATTGATTGATAAAGATTACATACTCATAGACCAGTCGGCGCTAACAGGAGAAAGTCTGCCGGTAAACAAAAAATCGGGTGACATAGCGTATTCCAACTCTATCGTAAAACAGGGAGAAACCAAAGCGCTCGTGATAGCAACATCCACAAACACCTTCTTTGGAAAAACGGTGAAACTTGTAGCAAAAGCACAAAAACACCAAAAGAGCCACTTTCAAAAAATGGTTATCAATGTGGGCAACTTTCTTATCGCCATAACAATCGCCATGGTAGCTCTAATCGTATTTATCGGTATAGAAAGAAACGAGAATCTTTGGGAATTGCTGAGTTTTTCGCTAGTTTTAACGGTTGCTGCAATACCTGTCGCTCTGCCTACGGTTTTAACCGTTGTTATGGCTGTTGGTGCTTTAAATCTTGCAAGAAAACAAGCAATAGTCAGCCGACTTTCCGCCATTGAAGAAATGGCCGGCATGGACATTCTATGCAGTGATAAAACGGGCACACTTACGCAAAACAGAATGAGTGTAAGTAATCCCTATCTTTATAACAACACAAAAACAGACAAACTCTTTATATATGCTGCCATGGCAAGCAAAAAAGAAAACAACGACCCTATAGAAAAGCCGATTTTTGAGTGGATTGACAAGCATAACGTTCAGATTCCACACTACAAAACGATAAAATTTATACCGTTTAATCCCATAATAAAAAGAACAGAAAGCATCGTTGAAATTGAAGGTAAAAATATAGTAGCCACAAAGGGAGCGCCTCAAGTAATTATCGAACTTTGCAATTTAAACTTAGAAGAAAAAGAAAAGGTCTATGCAAAGGTTGAAGAATTTGCAAACGATGGATTTAGAACACTCGGTGTTGCTTATAAATATGACGAAAGCGATAAATTTAATTTTTTAGGTCTTATTCGGCTATACGACCCGCCAAGGGAAGATAGCAAAGAAGCCATATCAGAAGCAAAAGAAAAGGGTATAAAAGTAAAGATGGTAACGGGCGACAATATAGCCGTTGCAAGATACATAGCAAAAATTTTAGGAATCGGAGAAAATATATACTCAATAAAAGAGCTAAAAAGCGAAACCCATGAAGAGTATTTAGAACTTGCAAAAATTATCAGTTCGGCTTTATTGAAAAGTATGAAACTGTCCAAAAACGAAGTAGAGCAAAAGGTCAATGAAATAGTAAATTCAGTAAAAAAGGAAATTGAAGGCAATCTAAAAAGAGGCGTAGTAAAAAGACACGAAAGCGAAATTATAAAAATCATAGAAGAAGCAAACGGCTTTGCTGAAGTGTTTCCTGAAGATAAATACTTTATTGTCGATGAACTACAAAAGGCAAACCATATAGTAGGCATGACAGGAGACGGCGTCAACGATGCTCCGGCTCTAAAAAAAGCCGATGTTGGAATAGCCGTATCGGGCGCAACTGACGCCGCAAGGGCATCTTGTGACATAGTCCTTTTATCTGCAGGCTTGAAGGTTATAATCGACGCCATAAAAGAAGCAAGAATAACATTTGAAAGAATGAAAAGCTATACGGTATTTAGAATTGCCGAAACCGTTAGAATCGTTATCTTTATGACACTTTCAATCGTCATCTTCAAATTTTACCCTTTAACATCCATTATGATTATAGTGCTTGCCCTTCTAAACGACATACCGATTTTGGCGATAGCTTACGACAACACCAAAATCAGAGAAAAACCCGTCAGATGGGATATGCACGAATTGCTCGTTTTATCCGGATGGCTTGGAGTGGCCGGCGTATTAAGTAGTTTTACTATATTTTATATAACGATGATTTACATTCAAGGACATCCAAACACAATCTTCTTCCCTAATATTCCGCAATGGGTCAATCCAAACGATAAAACAAATTTCCTTGCATTCGTTCAAAGCGTTTTCTTTGCAAAGATGGTCATAGCAGGACACGGAACGATATACAACACAAGAATAGACAATTGGTTTTTCAAAAAACCCTACCCTTCATTAATTCTATTTCTTGCAACATTTTCAACAAGGGTTGTAGGAACGATTATCGCCGTCTATGGTCTAAATCTCATGACACCTATAGGATGGAATTGGGCTCTTTTTATGTGGCTCTATGCCTTGATTTGGTTTGTTTTTAACGATATAGTCAAGGTCGTCGTAATAAGATACTACAGAAAAATCAAAGGCGTTGAAATAATTTAAAGCTGACATCATCCGCACATTTACCGCATCGCAAGAATACATAAAGGTTAAAATAGTTCTTCAATTATTCCAGATAAAACTCAAGAAATGCTTTAAAATAAGAGTAAAGAATTTTAGTTGACATTGGCTGTAAAAACAGATAAAGAAACATCTGCGATGTTTAAGAAAGTAATAAAAACAATGGAAGATGAAAAAATGAATGTAAAGACACAATCCCGGTTGGTGGTTGAATATGATTAGTCCTATTGAGATAGGTATTGTATCCTTTATAGCTTCTTTCGTATTTGCTCTTGGCGGTGTTGGAGCGGCGGTTGTGATTATACCTGTTTTTGTTTTTCTTGGTGTTCCGTTTACAATGGCAAGACCAGCGGGTTTATTTACCAATTTTATTTCTGTTGCTTCGGCATCTATACATAACCTTAGAAGCGGTATGATTGACTTTGAGTTTTTTAAAATTATTTTGCCTATGATTATAACATCTATAATCGTTCCGCCCTTTGGAGCATATATATCCCATTTTGTTTATGATAAAACAATCGGTATTATATTTGCGCTGTTTTTATTCTTTGCAGGCGCAATGATATATATACCCAAAAAAAGGGAATCATACAAAGAACAAATAGGGATACTGACATCTGTATCCATAGGAGCAGTAGCAGGCTTTATATCTGGACTGCTTGGCGTTGGCGGCGGAGGAATCATATCTCCACTTTTGCTTTTTGCCGGATTAAATCCCAAAAAAGTTGCTATAACGACGGCTTTGGTTGTGCCATTTTCTTCTTTGACAGCTTTTCTAACATACTGGAAGCTTGGAAGCGTGGACTGGCTTTTAACCGTTTCTGCCGCCATTCCTGCAATATTTGCAGGCTACATAGCAGCACATATATCGCATAAATACTTAAAACCACAACACATTAAAAAACTGCTCGGCATAATTTTCTTTGTGCTGGCTATAAAACTATTATTGAAATTTATTTAAACTCAAGGAGAAAGCAAAATGGAAAAAGTATTGAGAAAATTTACACTTGATTTTTTCGCTAAATCTAAACACAAAACAACCCCAGATGAATTTTTTAACATAGAAGATGGAGTTTTAATAGATGTTCGCTCAAAAGAAGAAGCCGATTCCCTCTCTATTAAGATGACGTGTTACTCAAATATAATATACATAAACATACCAATCAATGAGCTTCCCGACAAACTTGATGATATACCGAAAGAAAAGCCTATTGCAATTTTTTGTTCTTCGGGTTATAGAGCCGCCATAGCTTATGTATACCTTTATTCTAAAGGTTTTTCTCTTGTCCGTATTTTGGACGGTGGATATGATGCTTTGATAGACGCATTTAAACCAAGCAAGGTGCTTAAAGCATTAAAAATGAACAATAAATAGCTGAACCGTCTAAAATTGATGGCAATCTATAACAGATTTATTTTTGTTAAAAAAATCTTAGATTTTCATTAGATTTA
>JAMOQJ010000080.1 GCA_027064065.1 Desulfurellales bacterium | reverse complement strand
CTAAAGACTCTTTAACACTATCTTCCCTAAAGACATTATTTAGGTCGGTTATATGAAATGCTGCTTCCTGATTAGATAAATCCAAAGAATCAATCTCATTCATATATTCTAAAATTTCATTAAATTGGGCAGAAAATTTTTCCAAATCACCTTCTTCCAATTCCAACATAGCCAATTTCGCAATATTTTTTATTTCATCTTTTGTAATCATACATCACTCCTTGCATAAAAAACCCTGCTTAAAAACAATCCGTTAGGCGGCGCCTTAAAAGACTTAATCTCCACCTGTTTTTGGATTATATTCTTGCTTGTATCCATTTTCAAGGTATTTCTCGACAGCGCAACCAGATAGCCTACGATATTTCTAACCATACCTCTTAAAAAACCATTTGCCCTTATATGAATAACTATAAAATCACCCTTTCTTTTAATTCTTAAAAAATGTACATCTCTAACACAATTTTTATCATTAGGTTCATTTGATATAAACCCAAAATCTCTATTGCCTATAAACATTTGCTTTTTATCTTTCATAAGGTCTATATCTAAAAAATAGGGTACATGCCAAGAATATCGCATAAAAAAAGGGTTTAGCGTTGTTTTATTATAAATAAAATAGGTATAATCTCTAAATATTGCCGAGTATCTGCTATGAAAATCTTCTTTTGCCTTTCTTATATTCATAATCCTGATATCTTTCGGCAAAAGGGCATTTATGCCAAGCTGAAGATTGTTTAAAGGAATATAGCGTGATACCTTAAAATCTATATGTTGATAAGTAGCGTGAACCCCGCTGTCGGTTCTTCCAGCATAATTTATTCTAATCTTTTCTTTGAAAATACAATATAGGGCTTTCTCGATTCTTTCTTGAATCGTATCTGCATTGGGTTGAATTTGAAAACCGTGATAATTAGTGCCATCGTATGCTACCTTGGCTGCATAGCGAACTATAGCGCACTGCCTCCCACCATTATATTTGGAATCCTAATGGTCGGTTCTCCGTCAGTAACAGGAACGCCTTGTGAACCCTTGCCGCAAGTGCCAACTTCTACACCAAAATCACTGCCCACCATATCTATTTCTTCCAACACCTTAGGACCATTTCCCACTAACGTTGCACCTCTTACCATATTTGCTATCTTGCCTTTTTCTATAATATAACCTTCATTAACCTCAAATACAAAATCACCCGTTATAGGATTAACTTGACCGCCACCCATATGCTTAACGAACAGTCCGTAGTCTACAGAAGAAACAATATCATCTGGGTCATCGTTTCCCGGTAAAATATAGGTATTAGACATTCTAACAATAGGCGCAAACCTATAGGATTCTCTTCTTGAATTGCCTGTAGATTGAAAGCCGGACAATTTGCCATACATCTTATCAAACATATAGCTTTTTAATACACCATTTTCTATCAACAGCGTATTTTGCGAATCAACACCTTCATCGTCAAACGCAAAAGAACCTCTCATATTAGGTCTTGTAGCATCATCCACAACCGTTATCTTTTCACTTGCGACTCTTTGATTAAGCTTATCTTTGTAAACACTCATAGATTCATAAACCAAATCCGCTTCAAGCCCATGACCCACAGCTTCATGAATCATTGTTCCGCCGGCAGTTGAAGATAAAACAACAGTCATGCTTTGAGCTTTTAGCGTTGGTGAATCTATGAGCTCTATCAATTTTTCTCTCATATCTTCAGCAATAGCATAAAAATCAACATCTTTA
>JAMOQJ010000079.1 GCA_027064065.1 Desulfurellales bacterium | reverse complement strand
ACAATAGATTTTGCTTCAAATTACTATTTAACGTTTAAGGGTTTGATGTTAAAAAGTGCCCTACCTAAGCGTATATTTGAAAAAACAGACGAGATTGACCTATCCATACGAAAACCTGAAACTATATATGCATCTTGTGGACATACGTTAAACGACGAACAGAAAACTATATACAATTCCATAAATCAAAATGAATTCAATGTAAATCTGATTTTCGGTGTAACGGGAAGCGGCAAGACAGAAGTGTATATAAAAATCATAGAAGATGTATTAAAGTCAAACAAACAAGCTGTAGTGCTTGTTCCTGAAATAGTGCTCACACCGCAATATATAGATATATTTTCTGAAAGGTTCGGGAGTGATTTTATAAGCGTTATACATTCGCGTCTTACGCCAAAGGCAAGATTTGATAATTGGCTACAATTTTACAAAGGGCAAACCGCTATTTTAATAGGCACAAGGTCTGCGGTTTTTTCTAAATTTTCCAATGTAGGCGTTGTGGTTGTTGATGAAGAAAACGACGAGTCGTATAAACAGGAAAATGAGCCGCGTTACAATGCGAAAGACATAGCCATATATAGAGCAAAGCAGCACAACATACCGATTATACTATGCTCGGCTACGCCAACGCTTGAAACCTACTACAAAGCAACAGTCGGTAAGTTTAAGATGTTTCGACTTAGAAAGCGTATTAAGGATATACCGCTTCCCAAGGTTGAAGTCGTTAAAATAACAAAAAACGAAATACTCTCAAACATTACCGTAAAAAAAATAGAAGAAACACTAAACAACAAAAAAACGGTGGCAATTCTTGCAAACAGGCGAGGATATTCCAACTATGTCGTATGCGGCGATTGCGGACATCTTTTTATGTGTCCAAATTGTAGCGTTTCCTTGACATACCACAAAAAAACAAACGATATGAAATGTCATTGGTGCGAAGCTAATTTTCCGATACCTTCTAAATGTCCAAAATGCCAAAGCAACAACATCATTACGATAGGCATAGGTTCTCAGCAAGTTGAAGAGTTTTTAATAGATATTTTTAAGGATAAAAGGATTGAGCGGTTTGATAGAGATTCTGTTTTGACGAAAAAGGAGTTTGATAGAATCACCACGAGTCTAAGAAACGGAGAGATAGATATACTTGTGGGAACTCAAATGTTATCCAAAGGACACGATATATCCAAGATTGGCTTGGTTGTCGTAACAAGCATAGAAGAGCTTTTTAGCATACCCGATTTTCGCTCTAAGGAAAAGGCGTTATCCTTAATAATACAAACTGCGGGACGAAGCGGGCGACAAAATGAAGGAGAGGTAATAGTTCAAACCCTATCAGAAGAAAATGATTTGATACAGTATATAAAAAATCATAACTACGAACTATTTTTAGAAAAAGAAACTAAAGAAAGAAAGATGTTTTTATATCCACCGTTTAGCAGATTGATTAGGATTATTATTGAGCATAAAAACAAAGCAAAAGCTCAGAATGCTGCAAACAGGATTGCTGAGATATTAAATGGCAATGTTAAATTTTTAGGACCTTCGGCTTGTCCGATATTTAAGTTAAGAAACAGGCATAGGTTTCATATTTTGATAAAAACCAACGACATTTTTAATACCATATCCTTCATACGAAAAAATATCGTAGATTTTAAGGAAAATATACATTTTGATGTTGACCCGATAAATTTTTTTTAATATAATTTGTTACCTAATTTTAGAGAGGGGTGATTTTATTGCCAGGCGTACTTATTGGCGAAAACGAAAGCTTTGAAGATGCTCTTAGGAGATTCAAGAAGCAGTGCGAGAAAGCTGGGATACTCTCAGAAATTAAAAAAAGAGAACATTACGAAAAGCCCAGCGTAAAGAAAAAGAAGAAAGCACTTGCTGCCAGAAAGAAAATGCTTAAACGCCTAAAAAAGGCTAGACGATAGCCCCTTGATGCGCAAGGGGCTATCTATATGAACCATTACCTCTTTAAATATTCAATAGAAAAAAGTAAAGAGCTGTTTTTAGATAAGAGAATTTCTTCTGTTTCTATCTATTCTCCTTCATCTTTTAAAATAGAATTTTCCGGAATTCAGTATGGACTATATGTTAATGTTTCCCCTCAAAATTCTTTCTTATTTCCTACAATATTCTCATTAAAAGCAACAAAAATAAACGATGTGCCATTTTTGGTATTTCTAAAAAAAAGACTCGCAGGTCTTGTATTGTGTTCTATAGAGCAGAAAAACTCCGAACGCGTAGCCTATTTTGAGCTTGAAGACAGAAGAGGGAATATAATAAATAGATTCATATTGATATTTGAACTTATGGACAGACGCTCCAATGCCATCTTTGTAAATGAAAAAAAAGAGATATTGCAGGCATACAAACATTTAAACCTTCAAAGACAGATTATGCCGCATAAGCTGTACATACCGCCTTTTATCGATATGCCGGATTTATTAACAGAGAATATTGAGCGTCTTGTGTTGCGCTTTCAATATGGTGAAGATATACTTGGATTAAATAGGACGCTCAGGGAATTTGCGAAAAATAAGGAAGATTTTGTTAGACTTGTTTCTGTTATTAGACATACCTTTGAAAAAAAAGATTTTTCTTTGTGTGTTTTTAAAAAAAGGGATGTATATCCGTTTTGCTTGGATAGCAATCAAAAGAAGGTTGATGAGAAGTTTATTTTTGATACCTTTATCCTAAAGCCCAAGCTAAATGAATTTGAAAACAGAAAGAAGAATATTAAAAATATATTAAAAAAACGATTAAATTCTTTAAAGAGACGCTTAAAAAAGGTGGAGCTTGAGCTTGATAAATCAGAAAATGCAGACAAATTCAGGATTTTTGCCGAAAATTTATTGGCAAATCCCACGCTTAACATAGACCATAAAGCATCTGTAACGTTAAAAGACATATACTCACAAAAGAATATTACCATACCATTGAATCCCGATTTGAATCTATTTCAGAATGCGCAAAATTATTTTAAAAAATTCAAGAAAGCCAAAAAGAGTATGCAAATAGTGGAAAAACGCTTGAAAGAAACCGTTTTTGAGATAGAATTTATTGAGCAGCTTCTGTTTGATATAGAAAGCGCAAAAGACGAAAAGGATTTGGAGAGCGTTAAGGAAGTTATGATTAAAGAATCTATTATAAGATTGAATCAAAACAAACAAAAACATATAGAATTCAAGCCCTACGAGCATATTAAGATAGGTGAATTTGATGTATACATAGGAAAAAACGCTAAAGGTAACGATTATGTAACGCTTAAGCTTGCAAGCAAAAACGATTTGTGGTTTCATCCCAAAGGAAGACCCGGTGCTCATCTTGTGCTTAAAAACCCAGCCAGATTGCAAAAGATAGATGATAATGTTAAAATGGCGTGTGCGTCTGAGGTTGCAAAAAGGTCAAAAGCTACAAAGGGTGAAAGGATTGAGGTTGACTATACCTTTATCAAATACGTCAAAAAGCCAAAGGGATTTAAAACGGGAATGGTAATATACTCCAATTTTAAAACATTGGTTGTGGAGAAGGTATGATGGACTTTTCCGGACTATTAAATCCTACCGATATAGTATTTGGAATTTTTATAGTAGTTTTAGCTATTAAGGGCGCATTTAAAGGACTTATAAATGAAGCCTTTGGTCTTGCGGCTTTGGCTTTGGGCATATACTTTGCCGATACATTTAACGCTCAATTGGGCACACTTGTTGTGCGTTATATGGGCGCAACAAGGGTAACGGCAAATATTTTATCATTTTTATTTATATTTTTTGTTGTGTATACGGTTATATTTCTTGCTGGCGTTTTGATAACGGCCGGTATGAAAAAAATAGACTTGGGCTTTATGAATAGAATGTTTGGTATGCTGTTTGGTGCGGCTAAGGCTTTTGCCGTAATTGTGGTTGTAGCTTTGATATTTAATACTGTATCATTTCTTAAACCGTATGCAAAGAATATGAAAGAACATTCAAAGATATATTATTTTACCGATAAAATAATCCAAACAACCAATCTTGTGGAAAAAATCAATGAAGCAATGAGAAAGAGGTGATGATGATGAAGAAAACGGGTATACTATCCATTCTTGTGGTTTTAATTGGAATATCTTATATGCTCTATGAATTCACACCTTTAATAAAGAGAAATGCCATAGAGATAACAATAAAATCGCCTGATAAGTATTTTTCTAAGAATAACGATATAAAAATTTCTGTACAGGATAAAAATGCCGGAATAAGAACTGTATCTATAAAAATAATTTCCATGGATACGGTGATTGATTTATATGAAAAGGAGTTTTCCGATAGGTTTACTAAACGGTTTGATATAGATTTTAGGACAAACAAAATAATATCTGAAGGTAACGCCAAATTACTTGTTCAAGTAACCGACTATAGCAAAAACAACTTTATGGGCGGATTTGAAAAGGTTGTAGAAAAGGATATAATTGTTGATTCTAAACCTCCGCAACTTAAGCTTTTAAGCGGCATAGATAGAATTAAAATAACCGGCAGCGCTTTAGCCGTATATTATGCTGAAGACCCGCACCTAAAAGATGTTTATCTTGCGGTTTCTCACGATAATGTTACGGATAGATTTAAGGCATACGATGCAAGCGAGCTTTTCAATCAAAATGGTGTGTATTTAAGTTTTTTTACATACAGGCTTAGCAAAAACAAAGACTATTCCACCAATATATATGCGGTTGACGAAGCTGGAAATAAAAGGGTAGTTCATGTACCTGTTTATTATTCAAGCCCGAATTTAAAAGAAAGCAGGATTGATATTGACGATATGTTTATACAAAACAAGGTGATACCTATTATGAAGAACGAGAACGAACCGTTAAAATCCACTCTTTTGGATGATTTTCTTTTTGTGAATAATGAAATAAGAAAGAAAAACACTAAAGAAATAAGAAAAATATGTTCAAATTCATCGGCTAATACATTCTATTGGAGAGGTAGCTTTAGCCAATTCTTCAATTCCAAGGTAACGGCAACTTTTGCTGATAAGAGAGTTTATTACTATAACGATGAGCCTGTCGATGTAAAATTTCATATGGGATACGATTTGGCAAGCACAAAAAATGCAAAGGTAAACGCCGCAAACAACGGTAAGGTGATTTTTGAAGGATACTTGGGTGTATACGGTAATACCTTAATCATAGATCATGGATTTGGTCTGTTTAGTCTATACGGGCATCTGCAGGATTTTTTAGTGAAAGCAAACGACACTGTAAGCAAAAATCAGTATGTCGCCATAACCGATACGAGCGGTCTTGCAGGCGGCGACCACTTGCATTTTGATATACTTGTGGATGGCTATTACGTCAATCCTATAGAATGGTGGGATAGACACTGGATTAAAACCCATATAGCATCCAAAATAGAAGAGGCTAAAACAAGGTTATCTCTCATAGACTGATAGATGAAATTTAATATAGACCCTACCAAAGAGCCCATCTTAAAAAGCGTGGTTCTGTTATCCATACCTATGATGCTTGAGATGGGCGCTCAGAATGTTTTCAATCTGGTTGATACCTTTTTTGTATCAAAGATTGCCTATCAAGCAATAGGTGCGCTTGTTACATCAAGTATAATAGCTGTTTTATTTTTGAGCGTATCTGTAGGCATATCAACAGCAACAGGTATGTACATAGCAACATATTGGGGCGCAAAAAAATACAAAAGGGCAAAATTCCTATACTCAAATTCAATAATACTTACACTTTTTATCTCTGTAACGTTCAGCGCTGTGGTCTTGATATTTTTATCGGATATTCTGCGTATTGTCGGCTTAAAGGGCGAAACGTTAATCTTTGCTAAGCAGTACTTAAGCATATCGGCAATGGGATTTTTGTTTAATTTTATCCTATCGGTCAATAATGCCACACTGCGTTCTTTATCGCTTCCTTCGTTTTCTTTAAGGGTTATGGTCTTTACAAATGTTTTAAACGCATTTTTAGACCCTTTTTTTATATTTTATCTGCACTTAGGTATAAAAGGCGCTGCTGTATCGAGTATAGTGTCGATATTCTTTGGTGTAATTATGCAATTTGTACTTTTAAAGAAAAACGACTTTTACTTCATAGGCTTAAGAATAAACAAAAATATTATAGAAAAAATAATAAAAAAAGGTTTTTTTGCCACACTTCATCTGTTTTTCAGAATATCAAGCATGCTTGTTTTGATTAAGGTAATAGGCATACTGTCTCAGCCTGCAATATCGGCATACGGTGTTGTGATAAGGGTTTATCAGATATTGCTTTTTATGGTGTTTGGGTTGGCAAATACAGCTTTTGTTATTGTTGGCCAAAATTTTGGAGCAAAGTTGACAGATAGGGTAAAAAAGGGTGCGTTTTCTGTAATAATTTTTGCAGTTATTTTGATAGGGACACTTAATTTTGTTTTGTATTTTAATAGGGATTTCTTGCTTTCTTTGTTTATAGATAATGAATATGTAAAAAATATGGCAAAGAGTGTCATGCTATTTTATGCTTTAAGTTATCCTTTTGTGATTGTCTCAACAATATCTTCAAGAATTTCTATGGCTTTGCATGATACAAAAAGACCGAGCATGGTAAATCTGTTTAATCTATGGTTTTTCCAGCTGCCGCTTGCCTATTTTTTGTCTTTAAAATTTCAAGAAAACGGCGTTTGGGCATCTATTGCAATATCTAATTTCACGGCTTTTGTGTTGAACTTTTCCATAATGTATTTAAATATTAAAAGGGTGCAGAAAACCTATGGAGATACTAAAATCTGAATATATATTTTCCAATGGAAAGATACTAAAAGATTATCTTGTTGTTGTTGATAAAAATACAGTGATTGATGTAGATAAAAGCAATCTAATATTAAAATCCTACAACAACATAAAAATAAGAGATTTAGGATATGGTGTGCTGTTTGGCGGTTTTATCAATCTGCATACCCATACTGAGCTATCCTATATGAAAAACAAATTGCCACGCAAAAAGGGCTTTGTTGGATGGCTTGAAGCGATGATAAAATCAAAAAAGACAGAAGAAGATAAAAATACAATCATTGCAAGCGCTCAAAAAGGCATAAAGGATATGGCATCCTACGGGACTGTAGCAATCGGAGATATCTCAAACACTCTTATAAGTTGCGAACTATTAAAAAATACAATGCCGTTAAGTGTTGTTTTTTTTGAGAACTACGCACTCAATAAAGAGCGTGCCTGTTTAGTAAAAAAAGAGCTGCAAGATACATTAATAAAGCTTGAAAATGGTTGCAAGCCTATAAAAATGACACCGACAGCACACTCTGTCTATTCTACAAACGGCTGCCTTATAGAATTTTTAGCCAACAAACAGCCAAACAATCCGTTTTCTATCCATTTTTTGGAAAGTGAATATGAAAAACCGTTTATAAATTCACAGGGAAAATTATTTGAACTTTTGGATGGATACGGTCTTGTTGATACAAAGCTAAATTACAAAGATATTTTTGATTATCTAAAAGACATAAACGCATATAGAAAAAAAACTATTTTTGTTCACTGCGTTGAAGCAAATAATAGCGATTTAGAAAAGATTAAAGAGATAGATTCAACCGTTTGTCTTTGCCCAAGGAGCAATAAATTTATTTCCGACACATTGCCAAATATTTATGCAATAGAGAAGAGCGGCGTAAATATAGGCGTAGGAACGGATAGTCTTGCAAGTAACGATGATTTGAATGTGTTGAATGAAATTAGATATATATATAAACACTTTAATATCAAGCCGCAAAAACTGTTTAGGTGGATTACAGACAACCCTGCAAAAGCGTTAAATTTAAATTTAGGTCTTCAAAAGAATAAAGCGGCATACGGCGTATTCTTTGCAACAAATACGCCGCAGCCGCTTGAAGAAATCTTGGAAAATCAGCTAAAACCGTTAACGTTTAAGGTTCAATAATTCCTGAATCATCTGATCGGATGTTGTTATGCTTCTTGAATTTGCTTGAAATCCTCTTTCATAGATTATCATATTTGTAAATTCCGTAGCCAAATCAACATTGCTCATCTCAAGATGGCTTGGCGCAAATCTTCCTCTGCCGCCTGTTTCTGCCGTTCCGACTGCCGGTGCACCTGAATTTGCCGTTTCGGTATACATCGATTCACCTTCTTTCATTAAACCAGCGTTGTTTGAAAATTTTGCCAAAGCAACTTGACCCAAAGGATAGGTTTTGCCGTTTGAAAATACACCTTCTATTACGCCTTCTTGGGTTATCATAATTCTTTGAAGGCTGCCGCCGGAATAGCCGTCTTGAGATTGAGAGATTGTTTGAGACGGCTCAGCAATTTGGGTTAATCCGTCAAATGTGCCTACCGTTCCAAAATCAAGGTTGATAAGCTGTGGCGTTGTTCCGTTTTTCCAGTCTACGGTAATAGCATGTGGAGATGAAAAGTTAATGAGTTTTCCTGTATTGTCAAACTTAATTGTTCCTGTGCTATTATTGATTTCAGCCGGAGATGGAGCAACAACAGACCAAGTCCATGTTGTTTGCGGCTGTCCGCTTATAATTTCTGTTTTTGCCTTCCTGTAGGTAAATGTTAGCGTATGCTTATCACCCAATGAATCGTATACGTCTATCGATGTAGAATGAACCGCTGTCATAAATGGTTGAGACGACACTATGCCGCCGCTGTCGTTTACAGTTCCAGCCAAGGTTCCCAAAGCATTCTCAAAGCTATCGTTATTGGAATAAACCACACCTATTTCATGAGAGCTCGAATCATTATTCTTTATCTCTATCGTTCCTTTCTCATCGTTAATGGATACACTTGCCTTACCAGAACCCCATTCTGTATTCAAATCAGTTTGCATTTCATTTACTAGATCTTCCAGCGTATTAAAATCGTCGGCGGAAGGACTAGAATCCGTAGGCGTGTATATATACGCGTTGTAGTTTGCTCCTCCGTCGTAACTGAAGGCTACAACATCACCTTTTTGCGAGAAAAATGGTAAAGATGTCCTTGAATTACCGTCTGAGATTGTTACAGATGATCCTGCACCGCCTTGAAGATTTAATAGCCCTTCTTTAAAATAGCTATCATTATCACCAGACGTATCTATATTAGATATTGTTATATTAGCACCATTTGCAGTAAACTTTAATTCTCCATCCGTAAAAGATGCTTGTAGATGGGAAGCGTTAGTACTTGCCCATGAGTTTATATCCGAAGCAAGTTGACTAAAACTTGAAGATACAGAGTGGCTAAAATGATATACAGTTCCTCCATCTTCAACATCAAAAGACAAAGTAGCAGAAGATAAGTTTATTTGATTTCCGTCAATATTGTAAGCGCCAGATATATTATCCCCTCCTGCAGCCAATGTTGCAACGTTACCTGAGCTTCCAACCTGAAGTGCTTCTCCGCTTGAATCAAATAAAACACCGACATCGT
>JAMOQJ010000078.1 GCA_027064065.1 Desulfurellales bacterium | reverse complement strand
GCTCCGCCTGCCGGCCCTGAAAGTATTGTTCTAACTGACTCTTCCATTGCCGTTGTTGCAGAGATACTTCCGCCGTTTGACTGCATAATTCTTAATTCGTTTCCGCTTGTTTCTTCTATTATATTTTTTATATATCGTTTCATTTTTGGCGATACATACGCGTTTATGATTGTTGTAGACGCCCTTTCGTATTCTCTAAATTCAGATAGTATTTTGTGAGATAAAGATATCGGAATATTTAACGTTGACAATACTTTTTCAGCTTGAAGTTCATGTTTCGGATTTAGATACGAAAACAGAAAGCATACGGCTATAGACTCAGGCTTAATCTTCTCCAAAACTCTTGCAAGATTCTCCAATTCTGATTCATCCAATTCTTTTACTATTTCTCCGCTTGAATTTATCCTACAGTCAACACCAAACCTCAACTCCTTTGGTACAAGTTGAGACTTTCTTCTGTAATGAAGATTGTATAGCTCGCATCTATTTTGTCTTCCAATCTCAATTATATCTTCAAAACCCTTATTTGTTACAAAAGCTGTATATGCGCCTTTCCTTTCCAATATTGCGTTTGTCGCCACAGTTGAGCCATGAACTATCTTGTATGTATCACCTTTTAAAATATGCTTTAAACCTTTCAATAAAGATTCAGCAGGATTTGACGGCGAAGAAAGCGTTTTATATACGCCCCACCCGTCTTCGGACTTATATATAAAATCCGTAAATGTGCCACCTGTATCTACTCCGACTATTTCCATTATTTATCCTCCGAAATTGTTGCTGTTTATAAAATTCTTTATCATAAGCAGACCTTCCTTGTCGTCAAATATATTATATGATATAATTTTAGGAACGTTTTTAAAAATATTTTCATTATTGCGGATAACCCATTTATACGCAACAACAAGCTCTATTGAATTAATGAATTGAAGATTATTTGCAAGCTCTTCTATCTTACAAATTCTTAGATTAAAAGAACCGTTTGTTATTTTATTTTTTAAGCTAAACGCACCTTCTTTATCCTTATCGGAAACCGCAATATAAATAACATTAGAATCGTATGTTATATTTCTTGCATTACTTAAATATTCCAACGGATGCGTTGTTTTTATAGGAAAAAGTTTCGTGTATTTTGACAGATGCTCTATAGAGCTATAGCAGTAAAAAGGAACTATAACGGCTTTGGGTGGCTTTTTATTTGGTATTACCTCTTTTTCTATATTTTCAAAATATACAGGTTTAATTTTTATTCCAAGTCTATCACTTAGCTCTTCTGCTCCGATAAATACCATATCAGAATCCTTTTCCGTATACACTATCTCGGTTGTATCAAATAAATATTCGCTTACAGAACCATACAAACAAGCAAGTATTTCCTGAGTATCAAATCCATTCTCTTCCAATGTTTTTATATGGCTTTTTATCTCTTCTTTTGTGCGTGAAAATATCTGCTTTTGTTGATTGGAGAATCTATTGGTTATCTTTGTTCCGCCTTTTTTGTTTGGCTTTAGATAACCCTTTTGGGCAAGCTCACTGACAAGTTTCTTAACCGTTATATCGCTAATTCCATATGTAGATGCCATATTTTTTGACGTAGGCAATTTTTCCAAAGGATGCTCTATTATATAATTCATTAACCTTAGCTTAAGCGCTTTACTATGTATAAAGAAATCGTCTATTTGATTTTCTAATGTATCATTCATATTTAAATTATTAACTCTTTATTAATAGTTTGTCAATAAAAAAGCAAAACAAACAAGTAGGCAAATACGCATCCATCATCAATAAAAG
>JAMOQJ010000077.1 GCA_027064065.1 Desulfurellales bacterium | reverse complement strand
TTCCAAAAAAGCCTTTGATTATCGTCTTTTTTAGTTTCTATCTCTTTTAAGTGTGTCATAACGATTATTGCAAATGGGTTTTTGCTGTTGCTTAATTCTTCCCATTTATTTTTATAATCTGTAATCTTTACAGTGGGAAATCTGAATATCAATTCAAAATCACAGTATTTTACTTCATATCTGTTTGATATGTAATTTGCCGAAGGATCTGTAATGATAGCCAGACTGATGACATCGTTATTGTATCTGTCAAAAATACGATAGTTGTATATAAACATCCTTTTTGCAAAATCTTTTTCATAATATCCCTGTATCTCAACATGAATAAGTAGCCATTTTTCTGTACCGTCTTTTAGATATGTTTTAACCAGAATATCTGCCAATCTCTTCCCAAGCTCGGAGTTACTTGTAATTTTTTCAAGTTCCTTATCCAAAAACTGATATCCTTTGTCAAAATCTATCTCCTTTGCTATCTTGGGAAAGAAGAAATTCATAAAATCAGGGAAATATGATTCAATTGCTTCTTTCCAAACACTGTCTTTTTCTTCTGGCATCTTTACATTCCTTTAAACTGTAATCAAGATAAACCTTATGTAAATCTATTACGCCACTATTTATTTAATTATATTGCCTTCTTGGCTGTAATGCAACAAAAAGCGTATTTGTAGTAATGAAATGATGGCTGTTATCTCACCAAATTGCATTTTTTTATGATTTATATCTTCATACGAATCAACTTTTCAAACAAAATATCTTCTACATTTCTTCGAGAATCTATTACTGCCATTATATATACAGATTTATCACCAATTTTATATATTAGTCTCCATGGGTTGATTATCAATTCCCTATACAATAAAATCCCCTGCTCTTGCAATTCAGGGATATAACGCCCTATTTTTGGAGAATGACTTAAAGCGGCTATCTCTTGTTTTATTTTTAAAAATAATGTTTTTGCATTTTCAGGATTGTTCTTTGCTATATATCTAATTATAGTTTCTAAGTCGGAAGATGCAGATTTAGTCCATACTATTTTATACCGTTTATTCATAACAGCTTTTCGATTTTCCTTAGTAAATCGTCGTTGTTTATTGTGGAGTCGTTTTTTATCTCTTCTTCTGATATAGATAGAAGTTTTAGCAAGCCTATAGCGTTTCTCATCTTCTCATAGCTTTGTGTATCCTGAAGCACAGCTTTTGGCTCGCCGTTTTGGGTAATAATTACAGGTCTATGCGTTTCATTAACCTGCTTTAACAAATCAGCTGCTTTGGATTTTAAATAACTAATAGGCTTTATGTCATTTGATATGTTCATTTTATCACCTCCTGTCTTTTTATGGTATCAAATTTAGGCCAGATGTCAATATTGCTGTTTCTATCGTGGAAAGGTATGAAGATTTTAAGTTTAATTAAAGCATATTTCATAGCAATGAAATGATGGCTTTAAACACCCTATCAACATCAATCTCTTTCATACATCTGACAGCATAAGGACATTTTAGAGTATAGCCAAACCTTGTGCATGGAGAACACGGAAGATACATATTAACGGTTTTATGATTTTTACCTTTTGGCGCCCATTTGTATTCGATGCCAGGACCAAAAAGCGATACAGTTTTTATGCCCAATGCAGCGCCTATATGAAGAATACCTGAATCGGTAGAAAAAAGCAGCCTTGAAGATGCTATGATTTTAGCCGTCTCTTTTAGGTCTGTTTTGCCTGTAAAATCATCAACCTTGCAGTCTTTTGCAATCTTCTTGTTGAAATCCACATCGTTTTTTGCACCAATTAAG
>JAMOQJ010000076.1 GCA_027064065.1 Desulfurellales bacterium | reverse complement strand
TTTAACGCCCGACATTGTGTTGGGCGTTTTTTGTTTGACTTTTTCATTTTTTTGTATATTGTCGACAGTAGACAATTATTATTCGGGGGTTGTTTGTGATTAAAAAAACCACATATAAAGACCAGGTCGTTGAATATATCTATAAAGAAATTTTGAAAGGCAACCTTTTGCCAAAATCGCAGATAAAGGAATCACACCTTGCAGAGGAGTTAAATATAAGCAGAGCGCCTATTCGCGAAGCGTTAAGAGAATTGATAAGCATAGGCATAGTGGAATATAGACCCAGAGTAGGTAATTTCGTAGTCGAATTGCAGCCGAAAGATATATTGGATACATACATAACAAGAGGCGTTATCGAGGGTTTTGCCGCATCGGTGTCTGTGTTTAAGGATTTCGAGATTGACAATCTCTACAACATGTGTATTGAGATGGAAAGTTTGGCAAAAGAAAATAAAAATATCGAATTGATAGATTTGGGCGATAGGTTTCACAATATCATAGTTGAAAAAAGTAACAATAACCAAATAATATCATTTGCAAAGACCTTAAGCATAAAATCGCATCTTATGTTTTCAAAATACTGGCCAAAACTGTATATACCAAATCAAATAAAAGAACGACATATCTTGATAGTTGATGCCTTAAAATCTAAAAATCCGAATGAAATAGAAAAAAGCATAAGGACTCATTATGAAGAAACCGGTAAAAAAATAGCCAAATTAAAAGAAAAAGGAGAGTAGGATGAAAAAAAATGCGCTTGCATGTGAAAGTATGAATCTAAATTTAAGGGGCATGCCGCTTTCTGCAACTTTGAATATCAACGAAAAAAGTAACGAGATGATAAAACAGGGTAAAAAGGTTTATAAATTGGGTTTGGGACAAGCGCCGTTTCCCGTCCCTGATGTTGTCGTGGACGCCTTGAAAGAAAATGCCGATAAAAAAGACTATTTGCCTGTTAAGGGATTGTATGAATTAAGGGATGCAGTAGCAAAGTATTACAAATACAGCCAAGATTTGGATTTTAGCGCCGAAGATATTTTGATAGGTCCAGGCTCAAAGGAGCTTATGTTTATACTTCAGGTCGTATTTTACGGAGAGTTGTTATTGCCTGCGCCAAGTTGGGTATCTTATGCTCCACAGGCAAGAATTTTAGGAAGGAAAATGGCTTGGATTGAAACCTATGAAGAAAATGATTGGCTTTTAATGCCTGAAGATTTGGATAGATACTGCAAAAAAGACCCGTATGCACCCAGGGTTATGATATTGAACTATCCTAATAACCCTACAGGTAAGACCTATTCTGAGCATTTGTTAAAAGAATTGGCTGAAGTATCAAGAAAATATGGAATAATAGTTTTATCAGACGAGATATACGGCGAACTTCATCACGATGGAAAACATATTTCCATTGCCAAATTTTACCCTGAAGGAACAATAATAAGCAGTGGTTTGAGTAAGTGGGCAGGAGCCGGTGGCTGGAGACTTGGCACCTTTGCGTTTCCTGAAAATTTAAGATGGCTGCTTGACGGTATGGCGACAGTAGCAAGCGAAACATTTACGGCTGTGAGTGCACCGATTCAATTTGCATCCATCAGGGCGTTTAACTTTGACGAAGCAATACATAACTATCTTAAACATTCAAGACGCATATTAAAGGCGTTGGGTGGTTACATCTATGAGCATTTTAACGAAGTCGGTATAAAGGTACCAAGACCCGACGGAGCGTTCTATTTTTTGCCTAATTTTTCGGGCTTGAAAGATAAACTATTAAAAAAAGGTATAGATACGAGCGAGAAATTGTGCGAAGCGATTTTAAATGATACGGGTGTTGCGTTTTTGCCGGGCAGTGATTTT
>JAMOQJ010000075.1 GCA_027064065.1 Desulfurellales bacterium | reverse complement strand
TTCAAGAAAAAAGAAACTGTCCTAACCTTTTTACTTCGAAAGGCGGAAGAATAGCTTTTGCATTTTTTCTACTCATCAAAAAGATAATTTGTTCTTAAATGTAAACTGTTTAAATGCCAGATTCGTAGCTACCCTTCCTCTTGGTGTTCTCTTGATGTAGCCTATTTGCAATAAATACGGTTCAACTACGTCTTCTATGGTGTTTTTATCTTCTCCTAAACTTGCTGCGATTGTATCTATACCTGCAGGTCCGCCGTTAAATTTATCCATAAGTGTTCGTATGTATTTTTTATCTAAGTAGTCCAAGCCGTTTTCGTCAATTTCCAACATTTCCAATGTTTCTTGAGCTATTTTTATATTTATTGATGAGCTATCCTTGATTTGAGCTAAATCCCTAACCCTTCTTAGTAATTTATTTGCTATTCTTGGCGTTCCTCTTGAGCGCTTAGCAATATATGCAGAACTCTCTTTGTCTATTTTTATGTTTAATATCCTTGCTGAACGCTCTATAATCAAAGAAAGCTCATCGAGCGTGTAAAAATCTAATCGTAAGGTTATACCAAATCTATCCCTTAAAGGCGACGTCAACATACCCATTCTCGTTGTTGCGCCAATTAACGTAAAATGCGGCAAATCAAGTCTAATCGTCCTTGCGCCTGGTCCTTGTCCTACAATTATATCAAGTTTAAAATCTTCCAAGGCAGAATATAATGTTTCTTCAACGGCTCTGTTTAGCCTGTGTATCTCATCGATAAAAAGAATATCCTTTTCGTTCAAATTGGTTAGAATGGCAGCGATATCTCCCACCTTTTCTATGGCTGGGCCGCTTGTTGTTATTATATTTGCGTTCATCTCTTTTGCTACTATATTGGCGAGCGTCGTTTTACCTAATCCAGGAGGTCCATATAGAATACAATGTTCTAAAGCTTCATTTCTCTTTTTTGCGGCTTGTATGGCAAGCGATAGGTTTTTTACTATATTTTTTTGGCCTATATATTCTTTTAATCTTTCAGGTCTTAGATTTGAATAATAGTTTTTTTCTTTTGTTTTTAGTTCTTCGGACATTTTCCTCTCTCTGCTTGAAGCTAAAATTTTAAAAAGTGTATATTATAGTTTTTAAAGTTGCAAGGGTTTGTATATTTTATGTTAGGTTTCAAAAAATAGTTAATATACTTATATAGATTTATTATATATAATTTTTAGGTCTTTACATAACGATAATGTTGTTGTATAATCACAAATTGATAGAGTCTTGCAGGTGTCTTGATAGACACATATTTTAAATGCAATTGTTTTATATAAATTCTTTTGAGGAGGTAAGTGTATGTCAAGCTTGGAAGTAGCAGGAAAAAGTATAACGTTAACGGAAGAAGGTTATTTGGAAAACTTTGCCGACTGGAACAAGGAAGTCGCAGAAGCTTTAGCAAAACAGGAAAATATAGAGTTAACAGATAACCATTGGAAAGTAATCGAAACGTTACAGGCAAAATATAAAGAATCAGGAGAATTACCTACATTAAGAAGACTATCTAAAGATTGCGGACTTAAAACTAAAGATTTGTATGATTTGTTTCCAGAAAGACCATTGAAAAAAGCTGCTAAATTAGCAGGATTGCCAAAACCTACGGGTTGCGGTTAAGAAAAGGAGCAGCAAGATGAGTAATCAAGAAGCTGTAAAAAAGATTGCTATAATTATATCTAAAAACACGTTAGAAGATGTATACGCTGGTTTGGTGATGGCAAACGGTGCTGTTATGGACGGCATAGAAACTATTATGTTTTTCACATTTTTTGGCCTTGATGCTATTACCAAAAAAACTATGAATGATTTGAAGGTGGGTTCGCCTGAGAGTTTTATGGCTAAGATGCCGCCTATGGATGCTCCTATGCCTGAAAATATAACAGATTTTGTTACAGATAAAATGAAAGAGCAGTTTGAGAGTATGGATTTTCCACCAGTAGATGAATTTATGGAAATGATTAGTGCCGGTGGAGGCAAAATTTATGCCTGCAAGCTTGCTGCTGATATGTTTCATTTGACAAAAGAGGATTTTTGTGATGAAGTTAATGGAATAATATCGGTTGGAGAAATGTATGAGATGGCAGGCGGAGCACAGATGGTGTTTATCTAAAAAACCGTAAACAATAATTTTATAAAGGGGTAGCTTCTTTTTGGTAGCTGCCCCTTTTTTGTTAAGGAGTGTGCTATGAAGATAGGTATGTGCAAAGATGATATTATGATGTATCTAAAAAAAGACAAAGAGGCATCTATTTATCTTGATAATGTTTTAAAAAAATATAGGGAAGAATTTAGTGATTTTTTAGATAAGGTTGCAAATATTGATATACATACAAAAAGGAACGATTTGGAATATCAAAAAGAGTTGCAGAAGTTTGTTTTAGAACTGATAATACAAAGACTTAGACAGCTTAACTGTTTTGGAGAGCCAAATAAAGAATATGCAAAAAAAGTATTTGAAACTACATTGAAAGATATAGTTTAAGAAAGCGGCTCCTTTAAACAAGAGCCGCTTATGTTTATTTTATTTTCCTTCTAAGTAATCTCTAATTGATTCGGCTGCTCTTTTTCCTTCGCCCAACGCTTTGATAACTGTTGCGGCTCCACTTGTTGCATCTCCACCGCCGAAAACACCTTCTATGCTTGTCATTCTATTGTCGTCAGCTAATATAACACCTTTTCTGTCTGTCTTTAGTCCTGGAGCTCTGCTTAAGAATAGTCTATTTGGAACTGTTCCTAAGGCTTCAATTACTGTATCAAGTTCCATAATGAATTCGCTGCCTTCTACCGGCACAGGCCTTGGTCTTCCACTGCTGTCTTGTTCGGATAGTTCCATCTTTATTAGCTCAACGCCTGTTACCCATCCCTGATCGTTTCCTACAAATCTAACAGGATTAACCAATTCTTTAAATATTATACCCTCTTCTCTTGCGTGCTCAATTTCTTCATTTCTTGCTGGAGAAAATTCCATTGTTCTTCTGTATATTATGTATACTTCGTCTGCTCCAAGTCTAAGAGCCGTTCTTGCAGCATCCATTGCAACGTTTCCTGCGCCGACCACGCCTACTTTTTTACCAACGGATATTGGTGTATCCCATTCAGGGAAGAGATAGGATTTCATTAGGTTTGCTCTAATCAAAAATTCGTTTGCCGAATAAACTCCGTTAAGTTTCTCTCCTTCAATACCCATAAACTGAGGAGCTCCTGCTCCCGTTCCAAGGAAGATAGCATCGTAATTTTCTCTTAATTCATCAAAGCTAATATTTTGACCTACTGTCATATTTAGCTGTATATCTACGCCTATTTCTTCAAGATAATCTATCTCGTGCTGAACAATTTCTTTTGGAAGCCTGAAGTTTGGAATTCCATAAACCAAAACACCGCCTGGCTTGTGAAGGGTTTCAAACATTGTAACCTGATATCCAAATTTTCTAAGCTCGGCAGCGCAAGCCAAACCAGCAGGACCAGAACCCACAACTGCAACCTTTTTTTCTTTGGATGCTGAGACTGTCTCTTCTGTTACGTTGTGCTCTCTTCCCCAGTCAGCAACAAATGCCTCTAATTTTCCGATATTGATTGGTTGACCTGTTTTTACAAGAATACATACGCCTTCACACTGGTCTTCCTGAGGACAAACTCTACCAGTACAAGCAGGGAATGCATTGTCCTGTTTTGTAAGGAGATAGGATTCTGCAAATTTGCCTTCTTTTATAAGTCTAATCATATCTTTTATTTTTATGTTTACAGGACAGCCTGCTTCGCATGTCGGGTTAGGACATTGAATACAACGCTGAGCCTCTGCAATTGCTTCTTCTTCACTATATCCGTAAGGAACTGAATTAAAATTGTGTATTCTTTCTTCTGCCGGTTGTTCTCTAACAGGAACTCTTGGTTTTATAGCCATTATTCACACCTCCCTAGCTCTTTGCAATGTTCCAAAGCAACTTTTTCCATTTCTGCATACATCTTAGGTCTTCTCAAAGCTGCGCCCCAATCTATCTTGTGGGCATCAAACATAGGACCGTCTATGCAAGCCAATTGCATTTCTCCATCTACGAATACTCTACAAGCTCCACACATTCCCGATGCATCAACCATAATTTGTCTTACAGTAACTATTGTAGGTATATTATACTCCTTAGTCATTTCACCCAACTCTTTTAAGTTTGGTAAGGAACCGCCTGCAAAAACTATATCTACCTTTTCGCCATTTTCTAATCTTTCTTCCAAGAGATCTATATAATGGCCTTCTTCTCCTTTGCTACCATCTTCTGTTGTTAGGTGAAATTCATCACATACGTCGTTTGCTAAAACTTCTTCAGGGTATATTTCTTTTTCCGTTGGGAATGTTTGGTAAGATATAACCTTATTTCCAGCCTCTTTTAGCGCTTTACAAATTGCGTAGTTTTCGGCATGGCCGCATACAAGGTCTGATGCAACCACTACGGTTCCATAATTCTTTATATCTATGGGCTTACCCATAGGTCCTATAACGTTTTCAAATGTGTCCAGTTCCTTGTATAGCTCTCTTGATGTTTTGCCTAATTTTTTGATGAACATGGAAATTTTTCCATCTTCTGCTTTCATTATAGACATAGGTATTCTTTCGCCGTGTGGAACTGTCATTAAAATAGTAAAATTGCCAGCTCTAAAGCGTTCCGCTACCAAAGGAGCTTCTACTTCAACATAGAAGTCATCGGAATTTAGGTCCATCTTACGAGTAATTTTGTGAGACATATTAATTCAACCTCCTTAAAAATGTTTTAGATTTACAAGCCATCAACAGAATCCCTCCTTGAATTAATTGTTAAACTTTATCTCTATTGTTCCCAAAAATGAAGATAAAACCAGACAGGATTTTTTTGATTTAATATTATCTTGCTTTTTGAATTTAATGATGTATTGCCTTGCCCATCTGTTTGCTTTTACAAAATATAGCCACTGCTTGGTCATACCGTTTATGCCTACCTCTTTTATGTGTGCGGCATTTATAATGTTTGAGCCTTTTGAAAGGTACACATTCCAAAATGAATTTTTACTTGATAGATTATTTATATCATCATCAGGCGTATAGAAAGCAAGCCAATATATATCATACTTATCAAATTCCTTTAATAATTTTTTATATTTCTTAGATTTTTGCACGTCTATTTTTTGTGTATATTTTATATATTTTTCCATTAGAGATTTATTGAAATGTGTGGCTTGGGCTATGGCAACAGTCGTAAAGTCCCTATATAAGGTTACACTTTTTGTGTGCCTGTTTAGGTCTTTTGTAAAACTGTTATTATAGCTTCTAAATCCGACATTTTTTAAACTTGAACAGCCTGTTAAAATAAAAATTATGGATAGGATATAAACTATTTTTTTCATTCTTGATTCTCCATTTTTTCAAGTTTTTCAAGTTCATTTTTCGCTTCAAGATTATCTGGTTCTTTTTCCAGTATTTTCTTATACGTTTTGATGGCATCTTCTATATAGCCCTGTTTTTCGTATAATTTTGCAAGTGTTATTGTGGCTTCCTCTTCCTCTTCTTCTTCGGCATTGGTTTCCATATTTTCATCTTCACTGTTTTCTTCATATTCTTTATTATCTGTAGGTTCTGTTTCTTCAAGATTTATCTGAGGTATTTCATCTATATTTATATCTTCTGAAACTTCAATATTTACATCCTGAGCAATAGTTTTGCTAACCTGTTCTGTGTTTTCTTCTTTGGTCTCAATGTTTGCTTCTCCATCTTGAAGTTCATTGAGTATTTCTTCTATGTTGTCTGTTTGTGGTTTTATCATGGGCGCAAGTTCTATAATTTTTGATTTTACAGTTTCGTTGTTTGGCTCTAATTCTAATAAAATTTCATAATATTTAAGGGCTTTTTCGTAATCTTTGAGTTGTTCGTATACAAGTGCCAATAGTTTTAAGGCTTTTGTGTGGTCTTTTTGTATTTGTAGTATGGTTTCAAGGTATGCCAACGCTGCTTTATATTTTTTTTCATCTATTAAGATTTCAGCTATTTTCAATAAAGCTAAAACGTATCTTGGATAACGCTGTATGCCTTCTAATAAAATTTGATACGCTTTTTCTTTTTCATTGTTTTTGATGTGTAATAGTGCAAGAGGGTAAAAATATACACTGTTTTCTTTATTTTCCTCATAATACTTTTCTATCTTTTTTATTAGCACAGTTCTATTCCTTAAGCTCATGTATTGAATCCATAATGTCTGATTCGCTCAACTCGTGAGAGAGTATAGATAAGCCTATACCCTTTGTCAAGACGAAACGCAACACTCCGTTTTTATTCTTTTTATCCTGCTTCATAATTCTATATAATTCTTTAGAATTAAACTCTTTGTTTATTTTTGTAGGCAGCTTAAAATAATCAAGTAGACTTTTTATTCTGTTCAGTGTCGAATGATTTGTTAAACCTTTTTTAATGGAAAGGTGTGTTGCAAAAATTTCTCCTATACTGACGGCTTCACCGTGCAGGTATTCTTTGTATTTTGTAATACTTTCTATGGCATGAGCCAATGTATGCCCAAAATTAAGCAAGGCTCTTTCACCTTTCTCTTTTTCATCATTTTCTACTATTTTTACCTTATTTTCTGTGCTTTGTGTCACAATCTTTATTAAGGTTTCCATATTTTTTTCTTTTATCTTTTCTTTATTTTGCTCTATAAAAACAAACAGTTTCTCATCCCTTATTACTCCGTATTTAATGATTTCTGACAGAGCCGATAGGTATTCTCTTGTTGGTAGAGTATCTAAAAATCTTACGTCTGATATTACAAGTTCTGGTTGATAGAAACTGCCTATGATATTTTTTAAGCCACCATAATTGATTGCCGTTTTTCCGCCTATTGAGCTGTCTACCATAGCTAAAAGCGATGTAGGTACATGAATTAATGGCATTCCTCTCATATAGGTGCTTGCTGCAAACGCAGCTATATCGCCTGCTACTCCACCGCCTACAGCGATTATATAGGTATATCTATCAGCTTTTTTGTTAATTAAAAAATCATAGATGGCATACAGCGTTTCCCTGTTTTTGCTTTCTTCTCCTGCTTTGAAATAGAATATATCATCTTTATCTACTATGTTTGATAGGTTATTTTTATAAAGATTGTATAAATTGCTGTCCGTTATGATAACTCTTTTTTTGTTTTTTATAATATTATCAACATAATGCAATATATCTTTTCCTATCATTACTTCATACGGTTTTTGAGTATTTACTCTTATTGTTTGAATGTCATTTTTTTGCATATCCTTATCTCCTTATAGTTTACCATTTTGTAATCTATCAAAGCCTTATGGTTATCATCAAAAAACAGTAGAGTTCCTATTAAGCCCTCAAAGTCCGACATTGAAGCTAATTTAGCCTTGAGCGATACCCTGTCTGAATCTTTTAGGATTCTTCCTATATCAAACCCTAAAGCAGCCATAAAATCAGGAGTTGTTTGATATTCCTTCCTGTATTTTTCTAAAAATTCTCTATTTATTGTGCTGTTGTTGCATAAATAATATGGTGTTATGAAATGTATCTTCTTTATTGTTCCTCTTTTGGTTGATAAGAGCTGTTCGTTTATTGTTACATCTGTTGAGAATATATTTTTCGGCTCTACATCGTAATAGTCCATCATATTTGCTATGCTTAAAAAATCGTTTTGTGGAGCAAATATTATAACATTATCTACATCAAACGAGTGTATAAATACGTCTTCGTCCGATAGCAGTATACCTTCATCCTTTATCTTTTGGACGTTAAATATTGAACGCACCAAATCGTCATAATTTTTTCTTACGTCAAATCCTTGGGTGTATAGGTGTTTTTTGCAAAAAGAAGAAAAGGCTTCAATAAATGCGTTTTTCTTCATGATGTTTAGGTTGCTGTAGGAATACATTAATAGCACGCTTGATGAATTATCCAAACATACCTTATTTGCCAATTGTTTTGCGGCTTCTATTGGGTCGTAGTTGTATATAAAGATATTATCGCAGTTGTATTGAGCTCTTGCAAATGGCAGAATGGTTACTATGTCGCTTTCACATAATTTTTTTTCAATTTTATTAATATTTTGCGCAATAAACGGACCTATAACTACATCTGCTCCGGCAAGATAAAGGTTTTCCAAATCTTGCTCTAAGTTGTTATTAGATGAGTCTTGCATAATGACCGAAGTATCTTGACTTATTCCCAAATATAATCCGTTTAAGAAGGATTCGCTAAATGTGGCAAAAGCGCCTTTGGATGGTGCAAGGTATCCTATCTTTAAGCCGTTTGCAAAGGAGTTTAGGCAAAATAATATATACACTAAAATGCCAGTCAGTACAACGGCTTTACGCATTTGCAATAAGTTCTTTCAGTCTTTTTAAGTCTGTTAGGAAGATATCTATAGCATTAGGGTTTCGTAAAAGATATGCAGGGTGGTATAATGGTACAATCTTTATCTTCCCAAAGGTAAATACTTTGCCCCTTAGTGTCCCTAACGCACCTTTTTCATTTGTTAGTTGATATGTAGAGTATCGTCCTAGCGTACCTATGACATACGGTTGTATGATGGATATTTGCTGCTTTAAATAAAAGAAACAGCTGGATAACTCTTCACTATTTGGGTCTCTATTGTTTGGTGGTCTGCATTTTAAGCAGTTTGCTATATAGATATCATCTCTGTCTATACCAACTTCAGCTAATAGTTCATTAAGCAATTTTCCCGCTCTGCCCACAAAGGGTTTTCCTTGGATATCTTCGTCTTTTCCTGGCGCTTCACCTACGAACATAAGCTTAGCGTCCGCATTGCCTTCACCAAATACGGGATTTTTTCTTGTTTTATAAAGCTCACATTTTTTACAAGATTTTACGCTGTTAAATATTTCTTCTAATTGCTCTTTTTTTGTTTTTATATTGATTTTTTTAATATATTCAGCGCCCAACTCTTCGTAAAATTTAAGTATGTCTATTACCGTTTTCATTGAATAATATCTACCAATTCTTTGATTTGTTTATTATGTGTATAAAAAGATGTTTTATTAGCTATCAGCATTGCTGTCGATTCGAAGATTTCTTCTATTACCTTAAGACCGTTATCTTTCAATGTTTGACCGGTTGACACTATATCTACTATGCAATCTGCTATACCAAGAAGCGGCGCCAACTCTATAGAGCCGTATAACTTAACTATTTCTGCGTTTATATTTTTTCTTATAAAGTGTTTCTTTGCTATATTTACGAATTTTGTTGCTACTCTTATATTTTTTGTTTTTGTGCTAAAACAGTGTTCATCCTTTCCCGCAACAACCATTTTGCAATACCCTATCCCTAAATCTAACAGCTCAAACACATTGTTATTATGCTCCCTTAATACATCAAGACCGACAACGCCGATACAGGCTGCGTTATACTCAACATAGGTTGCAACATCTTGAGCTCTTACTATCAAAAATTTGTATTTTTTGTCTTTATCGTAAAAAAACAGTTTTCTTGATTTTGACGGTATGTCTATATTTAATCCTTTTTTATTGAATAGTTCAACCGTTTCTTCCATTAGTCTGCCTTTTGGTAGTGCTACCGTAATCATTCCTTAACTCTCCTTATCTTAGCTCCAAGTGCCGATAGTTTTTTTTCAAGTTGCTCATACCCTCTATCTAAATGGTAAATCCTTGATATTTCCGTTTGTCCGTATGCAGACAATCCGGCTATTACCAAACTTGCACTTGCCCTTAAATCCGTTGCCATAACCTTTGCGCCTATTAGTTTATCTGTGCCTTTTATTACGGCTTTATTCCCTATAGCCGTTATGTTTGCGTTTAGCCTGTTTAGTTCTGCCACGTGTTGAAACCTATTTTCAAATATCGTTTCTTCTATAATGCTTGTTCCTTTAGCCAACGATAAAACGCTCATAAATTGAGCCTGCATATCGGTTGGAAAACCGGGATACGCAGA
>JAMOQJ010000074.1 GCA_027064065.1 Desulfurellales bacterium | reverse complement strand
GTGTGTTTCAAAACGAAATAATTTTAAAGGGCATCGTCAAGCGGTTAATCGATAACGGTTTTAACGTTTATTTTAACGAAAAAATCCCGATAAATGACGGCGGATTGGCTTTGGGACAATTATCATCCATTATGGGTTAAAAAATTTTTGGCTGTTGTGTATAAAGTAACAACAGAATCGTAGAATGTAGTTTGGGTTACCATATTGCGCTTATAGCGAGTGTTTTATGCAAAGCCTTATTATGTAGCTGACCTTAATTCCAATACCTACAAGCAATCTAAATTATTTTCTTGAATTGATTAATAATTAAAATATACTATTTTTTAATGAATATAGATGAAATAAAGCAAATGAAAAATGCCGATATGAAAATAATAGCCAAACAAAACCAATTTAATGCAACTATTTGGCTCGCTGACGTTAAAAAATTCTACGAAACATACAAATATAATTTAGGATACAATAGGGGCAACAACAAAAAACCAAGAGTCAACAGGCCGGCAATTATTATCGATAAACAAGGAAAAATTTACAGAACATTTTTCTTAAGCGCTAAACAATCCCTATCCAATCAATATATATTCGAAATGGATAATTGCAAATACCAATATTGCCCAAAATATTTCGATTGGAAAAAAGAAGCAAGGATATTCACAAAACCGCCCAAAAAAGGCAAAACCAGATTTATATTTATTTTTAATGAAGAAGATTTGGAGCAATTAATGTTGTTTTGTGGATTATGCACTCAATACTATATACAAAATATAGTCGAACAAAATAAAAAGAGAAAAAGATGTTTAATGAAATTTTGAAAAAATTTTTAAACCTACAATCTCTAACCGAGCAAGAAGAATATATATTAATTAAAGAGATAAAAATTGTAATACATTTTGCCTTGAAGGCTATCCACAAACAAAGCTTAACCGAAATCTACTCTCAAGAGCTATTTGAAGAAGAAATATTAAACGAAACAATAATAAAACTCATAGATAAACGAGAAATAATATTAACCAAAATAGAAAGCTCTCAAAGCCTAAAGTCATATATAAAATTTATCGTTGTAAATCACTTGAAAGATAAGATAAAAAAGAAAACAATTAAATTGAGCGAGATGCAAGATAGCGAAATTGAATACGAATCTCCATCCATCAAACCAATCGTAAAGATGGAAGCAATAGAATTCACCCAAATATCAAATAGTAATTTAACAAAAAAAGAAAAAGAAGCGATATGCCTTGAACTATTAAGAACAAAACAAACAGGATATGCTATCGAAAAAGCAAAATCTCGAGCAAAAAACAGATTAAAAAATATAGCCCAAGAATATGAGTTTTCCTTTGATGCTGTAAATTTTGCACTTAACAGGCTTTTTTTGTCAGAAATTTGCAAAGAATTCGTTAGTATTAAAGAAGGAGTATAGAATGCGCCACATAGAAACTATTTATGCTCTATATCTACAAAGCATTAAAGGGGAAGAAGTTATGGATATAAAAGTAGAAAAAAGGGATATTGAAATATTGGAAAAAGCCCAAAACAATATAAAGCCCAATATGTTTGTCATAAAGCAAGAAAGCCCAAAGACTGGTTATTTGTATATGCTCGGCAATCTGTTTTTTGTGATAAATGATGCAAGTCAACATCCATACGAGATATTTATCTGCTCTAATTTTTGGGAATTGGCTACAGATAAGGATATAATAATACAAAGCAAATCAAAAGATACATGGGCACTTGAAAGCATAATCAGATACATAGACGAAGATACGCTAAACCAAGCTACACATATAGACGAAATAGATGAAAAATATCTAAATATTATGCGAGATTATCTCTATAATGATATAGATTTACCGAAAAACATAGTGGGTATGAA
>JAMOQJ010000073.1 GCA_027064065.1 Desulfurellales bacterium | reverse complement strand
TTAAGGATACAGGGAATAATTTGCTTGCTTTGACAGATAGATGCGATAGTGTCGGCATAATAGACTCATATTTTCCAGATGCGCATTTTTTTGTTGAAATTGAACGATTTGATAGACATGTGGATAAATTAAAAAGAAGAGGCGTTAACATAGATTATGCTTCCATTTGCTCACCAAATTATCTGCACGATGCTCACATAAGATGGGCTTTAAGAAGTGGTGTTGATGCGATATGCGAAAAGCCGCTTGTATTAAACCCGTGGAATTTAGACGCATTGGAAGAGATAGAGAAAGAAACAGGAAAAAGAGTTTATAATATTCTTCAACTTAGGGTTCATCCAAAAATAGTTGAGTTAAAAAACAAAATTCATGAAGAAATCAAAAACAATCCAAGCAAAAGATACAACATAGAACTCACATATATAACTTCTCGTGGTAGATGGTATTTTATCTCTTGGAAAGGTGATTTGGAAAAATCAGGTGGTGTTGCAACCAATATCGGCATTCACTTCTTTGATATGCTTATGTGGATATTTGGCTCGGTTAAGCATCAAGAGGTGCACTATTCTGAGCCGTTAAGAAAGATGAGCGGTTTTATAGAACTTGAACACGCAAACGTTAAATGGTTTTTATCGGTAGACGGAAATGACTTGCCCGATGAGATAAAAAAGAAGGGTCAAAGGACTTTTAGAAGCATAACCTACGATGGCAACGAGATAGAGTTTTCAGGTGGATTTACAGACTTGCACACAGTCGTGTATCAGGATATACTAAACGGTGGTGGATTTGGTATAAAAGATGCAAGACCGTCGATTGAACTTGTGTATAGGATAAGAAACATAAAGCCTGTAGGATTTAACGAAAGGATACATCCGTTGGCGGAAAAGTTGGTGAATGGGTAGATGGTAGACGGGTGGATGGGTTGATGGATGAGGAAATGGGTAAGTGAGGAACTATTTATATATTATAGCCGGTGCAAATGGCTCAGGAAAAACAACATTTGCTAAGGAATTAGCCAAAAAGAAGGGTTTAAAATTTTTAAATGCAGATGAAATTGCCCTTAGAATAAGTAAAAATCCTGGAGAAGTTAGAATAAAGGCTGGTAAAATTTTTTTAAAGAAAATTAACGAGTTGATGATACAACATTTTTCTTTTATTATTGAAACCACAATGTCGGGCATCTATTTAAAAGAAATAATCAAGAAAGCAAAAAAATTAAGCTACAAAGTGGTAATAATTTATATTTTTGTAGAAAATCCGAATATATGTTTTGAACGAGTAAAACATAGAGTATTGACTGGCGGTCATAGTGTGCCAAAAGATGATATTTTTAGAAGATATTACAAGAGTGTTGAGCTTTTTAATAATGTTTATAAAGATCTTGCCGAAAAAAGTTTTATAATTAATAATTCTGATGACGATTTTGAATTAGTTGCTATAGTAAATGATAGGGTAGTTACAGTGATAAACGAATTTGTTTTTAATAGATTTCTGGAGGTAATAAATGAACAATAGTGATATTTTTGATTTAGCCCAAGATATTGTAAGGATAGGAAATTATGCAGTTAAAAAAACTCAGCAGGAGAGCTTTAGAAAAGGGATACCAACCGTTTATAGTTTGAATGATACTATATTTTATCAGTTGCCTAACGGAGTAATTACTATGGAAGAGCCTAAAGAATATCAAAACGCAGGTAAAAATATGAAACATGAGAGCAATCAATAAACATATTATAAGGCAAAAGTTTTAATGAAAAAACTTAGGATGCAAAAGAGATGCGTTAGAACTATCGCAGGAATATTGTTGAAAATAAACACTTAACATTAATAATGGAGAGAAGATGATTATTGAAGCGATAAAAAAGGGCGATGGGTATTTTATACCATTAAAGGGAAAGAAAGAGAA
>JAMOQJ010000072.1 GCA_027064065.1 Desulfurellales bacterium | reverse complement strand
TCTCTATCCAGCAAAACATCAAGTATAACATTAGTATCAAATAAAACTTTCATAAGTATTTCTCTTCAAGATGTTTTTTATAGTCGGTTTTGTCTATTTCTTTACCTTTTAAAATTCCTTTTAAAGAATTTACAGTAGGCGATAGGTCGTTTATCTCTTCTGTCTCTTCATTTTTCATAGATTCAAATAGATTGGCTACAATACGAGAAACAGACTTACCTGTTTTAGCCGAATATTCTTTTGCAAAATCAATCAGGTCATCTTCTAATCGCAAAGTCAACTTTTTATTCACAATAACCTCCAATCTGACGTATTAATTATTTATAATTATACGTCAAAAAAACTGCATGTCAATATACGCCCAACATTCCACTTCGGAGGTGGAAGGATGGGTAATTAACGTTGCTTAGTTAATGGGTAGAATAGTAGATGAGCAAATGAGGAAGGTAAAAAAGCTTTGAACAGCAAGGAAAAATTGTTTTTATAAAATGTAAAGACCTGACATTTTGCAACCACTAAAAACCGTTTTCTAAAACTTGCAAGACAACAAAAAAGATAGTACCATAAGAAAAGGTTGCAAAATGCTCAAAAACAAACAATAAATCGTATTGCAAAAGTCTTGCGTAAAAGATAAATGAAGGCTGAATTTGCGACTATAATAAGACCAGATTCAATTTGGAGGCAATAAAATGAAAAAAGTAAAGATTATAGCAACAATAGGACCATCAACCGACTCTGAAGAAATGATTGAAAAACTCATCAGGGATGGAGTTGATGTTTTTCGTCTTAATTTCTCACATGCTGACCACGAAACACATAAAAAAATTATAGAAAAGATTAGAAAAATATCAAAAAAATTACAAACACACACTGCCATAATGCAAGACATAAGCGGACCAAAGATAAGAATTGGTGAAATAGACGGAATATTACAACTCAAAAAAAATGACACGATTAAACTTGCAAAGACAAAAATTGATAACGACCAAAAATGCTTAACCATAAGCCATCCTGAAATAATAAATCAATTAAAAGTTGGAGAATATATATTTTTTGCCGACGGCAGTATTAGGGCAGAAGTTGTAGAAAAACAGCAAAACCACGCAATACTTGAAATAAAAAATGACGGCATACTATCTTCAAAAAAGGGAGTAAACTTCCCTAACACAAAATTAAACATCTCAGCAATTACCGAAAAAGATAAAAACGATTTGATATTTGGAGCGCTAAACGGTGTCGATATAGTCGCAATTTCATTTGTCAATACGGCTAAAGATATAAAAGAAGCAAAAAATATCTTAAAACAAAACGGCTCGGATGCTTGGGTTATAGCAAAAATAGAAACAAAAGCAGCAGTAGAAAATATTACCGAGATAGCAAATGAAGCAGACGGCGTAATGGTAGCAAGAGGTGATTTAGGAATAGAAATCGGAGTTGAAAAAGTGCCGGTGATACAAAAAAAGATAATCAAGAAACTAAATGCCTACGGAAAACCCGTAATAGTGGCAACGCAGATGTTGTTGAGTATGGTAAATTCGCCATTTCCTACCCGCGCTGAGGTTAGCGACATAGCAAATGCAGTCTTGGATGGAGCTGATGCTGTTATGCTAAGCGATGAAACAACTGTTGGTAAATACCCTGAAAAAGCGATAGAAACCCTAAAGAATACTATTTTAGAATCGCAAAACATATATCTATACCATAAAAAATATGAAGCAATGGATAAAGACGCAATAGCCGCAAGTGTATCGGATTTATGTAAAGGTATAAAACCCAAAGCCATAATAAGTTTTACGGCAAGCGGCGATACGGCAAAAAGCATAGCGAAATATAGACCCGATGTGCCTATATTTGCCGTTACACATTCTGAAAAAACGCTACGCAGACTCTCCCTTGTTTGGGGTGTTAAACC
>JAMOQJ010000071.1 GCA_027064065.1 Desulfurellales bacterium | reverse complement strand
GATACCCTAAATGAGATATTCAATGGGAATAAAGACCTATTTAAAGGTTTATATATCTATGACAAATATAATTTTGAGAAGTATCCCGTGATAAAGATAGACTGGAGCGGCAACTTCAAAACAATTGAATCGACAAAAGAGACAGCTATAAGAATAATGAAGAAAAATCAAAAAAATTTGGGGATAGAGTGTGAATCAAAAACACCCGAAGGGTGTTTTGACGAACTCATTCAGAAAGCATACGAAAAATATCAAAAACCCGTAATTATACTCATAGACGAATATGACAAACCAATCCTTGACAATATGGACGATATAGAAAGAGCAAAACAAAACAGGGATTTTTTAAGAGGCATATATATAAACTTAAAAGCAAACGACAGATACATAAGATTTGCCTTTCTAACAGGCATATCCAAATTCAGCAAGGCAAGTATATTCAGCGGCTTGAATAACTTGGAAGACATAAGCCTAAACCCAACCTTTGGCAATATCTGTGGATATACACAAGAAGATTTAGATACTACATTCAAAGAGCTTTTAAAGGGTGCAGATAGAGAAAAAACCAAAGAGTGGTATAACGGTTATTACTATCTAAAAGATAAACTTTACAACCCTTTCGACATACTGCAATACATAAGAAACAATTTCATCTTCAGAAACTACTGGTGGGAAAGCGGAAATCCATTTAGCCTCATACAGATACTAAAGGAAGGAGACTATTTTATCCCTGAAATAGAAAACCTAATAGTGGACGATATGCTCATAAACACCTTTGATATAGAAAACATAAGATTAGAAAGCCTTTTGTTTCAAGCTGGATATTTGACGATAGAAAAGACAGAAGAAGACCCTATAGTAGGCGGTATAATCTATCACCTGAAGGTGCCAAACAGAGAAGTTCAAATATCCCTAAATAACCTTATATACAACTACCTAACAGGCAAGGATACATCAAGTATAGAAAAAAGAAATCTTATTCTCTCTTTATCAAAAGGTAATGTTGATGTACTCAAACAATCCTTAACTTCTCTCTTTTCTTCTATTCCATACAACAACTATGTCAACAACACCATCTCAAACTACGAAGGCTACTACGCAAGTGTAGTATATACCTATCTTGCAAGTTTGGGTTTAAAGATAATAGCAGAAGATGTAACAAACAGAGGGAGAATTGATTTAACCCTGTTTATCAACAACAAGGTTTATATTATTGAATTCAAGGTAGAAAAAGAAAACGATACATCTTCTGCCCTAAAACAGATAAAAGAAAAACGATACTTTGAAAAATATCTTAACTCAAACAAAGAAATCTATCTTGTCGGTATAGAGTTTGACGAAAAAGAAAGGAATGTGAAGAAGGTGGAGTGGGAGAAGAGTGGATGAGTAGAAGGGTAGAAGGGTAAATGAGTGGATGAGTGTATGGGTGAATGAGTAAATGAGTAAACCAAAAGTTTCCACCTCCGAGGTGGAAGGATGGGAGAGTTGAGCCATCAAATATGAATTTATATAGCTAAACTACAAATTTTTTGATAAATTTATGTATTTATGATACATATTTTTTATGATTAAAAGAATCTATGACTTAAAAAAAATTATAAAATCTAATAAAGTTTTAATTATATATGGAGCAAAAAGGGTTGGAAAAACAACGCTTTTGAAAAACTTTTTAAATGACACCAACCTGAAATATAAATTGGATACAGGTGAAAATATAAGGCTACAAGAACTTTTCTTAAAAAAAGATATAAAAGAAATTTTAGAATATGCAGAAGGATACAAAATAATAGCCATAGATGAAGCTCAATATATAAAAGATGTCGGCGTATTGATTCTGTCAAACATTTGCTGTAAAATACCTCTTGTATCCTTAAGTAGTTAGACAACCTCATTTTTTAAGCACTCATTTTCTCAGTTTTCTCAATCT
>JAMOQJ010000070.1 GCA_027064065.1 Desulfurellales bacterium | reverse complement strand
AATGGAAAGGTACGGATTTAAAAGGCAAGAAAAGAAAAGGTGAAATTATAGCAATCAATAAAAATGATGCTATGATTAAGCTTAAGAATAAAAGGATTAATATAATATCAATTAAAGAAGCACCAAAGGATATAGAGATTCCATTCTTGAAAAAAAAGATAAAAGATAACGATACGCTTGTATTCACCAAGCAGCTTTCGATAATGTTGGCATCGGGTTTACCCTTAGATGAATCCTTAAATATCATAGCCGAACAAACATCAAACAAAAAGTTAGGTGAAATTATATATGAAATAAAAAATGATATCGAAAGCGGCAGCACTCTATCAAATGCATTAAGAAAACATAGGAATATCTTTTCGGATATGTATATAAATATGGTGGATTCAGGCGAAAAAACAGGTAACCTTGAAGGAGTACTCAAGCGTCTTACTGAGATGACAGAAAAAAGGATAGCTTTAAGAAGAAAGATAAAGGGTGCTTTAATCTATCCAACAATGGTTACCATTGTGGCGATAGGTGTTATAGCATTAATTATGACATTCGTTATACCAACATTTGCAGATATGTATTCATCAAGCGGAATGAAATTACCGCTTCCTACCCAGATAGTCATAAACATCAGTCTGTTTATGAGAAAAAACGTAATATATATAATTGCATCTATTATAGCTTTTATTATATTTATAAAACTGCTCTATAGAAAAAGTTATAGATTCCATAAATTCATGGACAAACTTCTTATTAATCTACCTGTATTCGGAATACTTGTCAGAAAAGGTTCTATTGCAAACTTCTCAACAATTCTTGCATCTTTAAGCGCAAGCGGAATAGATATACTTGAAGCTTTGGACATTGCGGCCAAAACCGCAAATAACGTAATTTTGGAAGAAACATTAATGGAAGTGAAAGACATGGTTAAAAGAGGCGAAAACCTTTCTATGGCAATGGCATCAAGCGGTGAATTTCCAGATATGGTTATACAGATGGTATCGGTTGGAGAAGAAACAGGAACGCTTGACGAAATGTTAGAAAAAGTAGCGGTTTACTATGAAGGAGAAGTTGACAACACCGTAAAAAATCTAACAACCATGATAGAACCCATCATAATAGTTATACTTGGAGGCGCGATAGGTTTCTTGGTTATAGCAATGTATCTTCCGATATTCAAAATGGGTGAAACAATCAAATAATTTTATTAGACCGATTTTTTGCCTCTCTTTATATCTATAATACTCTCGTTTTTACTCAAAAGCTCTATGAATTTATCCACTTCTTTTTTATTCTCCACTTCAACCTTAAGATGTATCAAGGCTTTTTCTTCATTTTCATCCATATATTTTATTTTTATATCTTTAACATTAAGATAAAGTTCGGTAGCCGATTGAGTAATATATGCAAGAACACCCAATCTATTAAATACGGTAATCTTTATATCAACCGGTAGTTTATCATGCCTACCATCATCCCATTCAACATCAACAAGTCTTTCGCAATCATATCCTAAATTCTGTATGTTTTCACAATCTTTTCTATGTATAACTATCCCTCTATTCCTTGTTACATATCCCACTATTTCTTCTCCCACAACAGGAGAACAGCATTTAGCAAGCTTAACAACTACATTATCTATACCGTCTGCTTTGATTTTGTAAACCTCTTTTTTTGCGGGGGACTTTATCTGTTTTTTCTTTTTATCGGGATAAAATTTATTTATAACCGACGACGGATGCACCTTTAAAAAGCCAATTCTTTCAAATAGTTCTTCGATTGTATTGCACCCAAAATAGCTTAAAACATCTTCTATTTTATTTTCTTTTATAAATTCCTGAAGTCCTTTATTTATCTTATATAATTCTTTTGCAAGTAAATTTTTTCCTATTTCTATAGCTTCTTTTCTTTCCCTATCCCTAACTTTTTGTTTTATTTTACTTCTTGCCTTGCTTGTTACTACAAATTTTAACCAATCCCTTGACGGTTCGTGGCTGCTTTGGGTCTGAATCTCTACTATATCTCCATTTGCAAGTTGTGTTTTTAATGGCACCATTTTGCCGTTAACCCTTGCGCCTATGCAGTGATTTCCAACTTCCGTATGTATGGCATACGCAAAATCTATGCAGGTTGCTCCTCTTGGCAAAACCTTTAAATCTCCGGCAGGCGTAAACACATAAACTTCTCCTCTAAAAAGGTCTACCTTGACGGTATTTAAAAACTCTTTAGCGTCTTTTACTTCACTTTGCCACTTAAGCAATCTTCTAAGCCACAGAAATTGTTTTTCATGCTTATCTAAAACCCTTAAGCCCTCTTTGTATCTATAGTGAGCGGCAATACCTTCTTCTGCCACTTCATGCATCTGTCTTGTCCTAATTTGTATTTCAACAACGGCGTCGCTAGGTCCAAATACGGTTGTATGTAAAGATTGATACATATTTTGTTTTGGCAAAGCTATATAATCCTTAAATCTTCCCGGCAACGGCTTGTATCGTTTGTGTATAACACCTAAGGCAGCATAGCAATCAGCTTCGTTTTTTGTTATTATCCTTACGGCAAGCAAATCATATACACCATCAAAGTCAATTTTTTTTCTTTGCATCTTGGTATATATGCTATAGAGATGCTTTACCCTTCCACTAACTTCGCAATCTAAATTCGCTTCTTCCAAATCCTTTTTTACACTTGATTCTATGTAGCTTATAACTTCTTGTTTCTTGGCGAGACTTTCCCTGACCTTCTTTTCAAGATAATCATAATCTTTCGGATAAAGATATTTAAAACTTATATCTTCAAGTTCAGATTTTAACCAGTATATGCCGAGCCTATGGGCAATTGGCGCATAAACATCCATTGTTTCTAATGCTATTCTTTTTTGCTTTTCTTGATTTAAGTAACAAATAGTTCTCATATTGTGCAGTCTATCGGCAAGTTTTATGAGTATAACACGGATATCCTTAGCCATTGCAACTATCATTTTTCTGAAATTATCCGCTTGCTTTTCTTCTTTGCTTTTATACTCTATCTTTCCTATTTTGGTTAAAGAGTCTACCAAAAACAAAACATCCTTACCAAATTCTTCCTCTATCTCTTTTGGGCTAGTATCGGTATCTTCCAATATATCATGAAGCAATGCAGCTATTAAGCTATTGTCATCAAGATAAAAGTGATTTACTATTTTTGCTACATTAATGGGATGAATTATATAGCTTTCACCGGACGCTCTTTTTTGTCCTTTATGTTTTTGGTATGCGTATAAAAAAGCCTTATCTAATTTATCAAAATCTACATTTTCGGTATTTATTTCTTGCTTTAGTTCATTGTATAATTTTAGAATGTTATCGTCTATTTTTTCTTCCACAGACCCTCTTTTATTTCCATTAAACTTATTATGGTGCTTTTATGATTCGCTACAGTTCTTTTATCCAAAAGTGGAGCATCTCCCTTTATTAAAGAGTTTGCTCTAATGGCAGCAACTCTAACAAGCTCATACCTACTCGGAAAATGTTTCAAAGCACCATTTATTAAATCAGGAACAAATACATCTTTCATTTTTTCAATCCTCCTTTAGATATTTTAAGGTATCTTCTTTTAAAGTATTTACAAGTTTCATCCTTTCGGACTTTACAAACTCCATCTTATTTCTCTGAGATTCAATAATGCTCTCAAGTGTTGCAATAGCTCTGTCTAAATTGTCGTTTATAATGCAATAATCAAAATACTCAATCTGTGATAGCTCGTTCAATGCTGTTTTAAGCCTTATATCAACATCATCCCTTAAATTATCTTTTGTTATCCGCTCAAGCCACACATCAAACGACGGCGGTAGTATAAATATACTAACAACATTGTCAAATTGTTGCATAACATTTTTAGCACCCTGCACATCTATCGCAAGCAAAGCATCGTAGCCGATGTTTAGAACATCAATTAGAGCCTTTTTGCTTGTGCCATAGTAATTTCCGTGCACAATCGCATATTCTACAAATTCTCCGTTTTTCAAACCTTTTTTAAATTCATCTTTATCCACAAAATAATAATCCACACCGTCTTTTTCGTTTGCCCTTGGTTTTCTTGTGGTATGCGTTATAACCCTTTTTGTACCGTTATCCTTTGAATTTTCTATGTTGCATATGGTTGTTTTTCCAACACCTGTAGGTGATGATATTACAAATATCAAATTCACTCGTCATTTACCCTTTCTGCAATAGTATCTACGGCTATGCCGCTTAAAATTATATGGCCTGAGTCCATAATAATAATAGAACGTGTTTTTCTGCCCTGCGTTACATCTATAATCTTACCGTCATCTTTGAGTTGCTCTTTTAGTTTTCTTATAGGTGTAGAATTTGGAGCGACTATCGCAACAATCCTTTCTTTATTTACAAAATTGCCAAAACCAACACTAACTACGTTTCTCATAATCCATATCTTGCGCAAATATAAAATCTACTTCAGCAGCAAATTTATTTACAGCAACAGGTACAACCTTGACAGTATCGCCTATCCTATAGACCCTACCCTTTCTCTTCCCAATCATAGAAAACAGCTCTTCTCGATATTCATAGTAATCGTCCTTTATTCTTTCTGCAGCAATAAAGCCTTCAACAAAATATTTATTCAGTCTCACAAAAAGACCTGATGGTATGATACTAACAATTGTTCCTTCAAATTCCTCACCAAGATATTCTTTCATAAATGCCGCCGACTTTACATCGTCCATATAAAATTCTGCTTCTTCAGTAACGAGCTCACGTTCTCTTATCATATCAACCACAAACTCCAAATCTTCTTTAAAATCATAGCTTTTATCCAAAACGGATTTTATCATTCTGTGAACAATTAAGTCGGAATATCTTCTTATGGGAGATGTAAAATGTGTGTAATTGTCAAAACCTAAAGCAAAATGGCGTTTGTTTTCGGTAGAATACTCTGCCCTTTTTAGAGACCTTAAAACAAGATAAGAAACAATCTTATTCTTTGATTCATCCTTTATTGATTCTATAAGCTTTTGAATTTCTTTAGAGCTTATATGGTCTTTGTTAAAGTTATATTTAATGCCTAATCTTTTTAAAAACATAGCAAGTAGATGTATCTTTTTAATATCCGGTTCGTCATGAACCCTTCTAATATAGCTTTTATAATGCCTAAAAAGAAAATCAGCAGCGCAAAGATTGGCTGCAAGCATAAACTCTTCTATAAGAAAATGAGAAAACCATCTCGGCCTTTCTTTGACGTCTATAACCTTATCACCATCAAGCACAAACTCAGGCTCAGGAACATTTAAATCTATACTCCCTTTAGAAAATCTTCTCTTTCTCAATACCTTAGCCAATAAACGCATATCGTTCAATCTATTTTTTAAATCGGGTTCGCATTCAACTTTGTTATCTAAAATATCCTGAACGCCTTTATATGTCATTCTATTCTTATTTCTTATAACGCTTTTTGTAAATTTATAGTGCTTTATTTTTCCTTTTGGGTCTATATCCATAATGACGCTAAGTGTAAGCCTGTCTTTATCGGGAACTAAAGAACATACATCATCCGATAGTTCATGTGGCAACATTGGTATTACGCTTCCTGGGAAATATACACTAAATCCTCTCTTCAAGGCTTCTTTATCCAAAGCGCTCAACGGTTTGACATAGTTAGAGACGTCAGCTATATGAACATACAACCTAAATCCGTCTTTAGTCCTTTCTATGTCTATGGCATCATCAAAATCTTTTGCGTCAGCTCCGTCTATAGTTATTGTTTGCAAATCTCTAAAGTCTTTTCTATCTTTAAAATCACCACCCTTAGGCTCATTTATAGCTTTAACTTCGCTTTTAATATCTTCATTAAATGTATGCGGCAGATTGTATTTATCCACAACAACATCAAAATCTATCGAATCGTCAAAGATATTGCCGTAAATCTTTAATATCTTTCCATAAGCCCTAAACCCTTTTAGCGGGTATTTAGATATCTCACACAAAGCAACCACATCTTCTTTCAAAGAAAAACCACCGTTATCCTTTATGTCAATAAAAAAATCTATCTTTCTATCGACAGGCACCAACATCCAACCGTTCGGCGATTTTTTAACATATCCTATTATGCTTTTATATTTTCTTGACAAAATCTTCGTTATCCTTGCGATAAAACCTGAACGCCTCTTTTCCATTTTTATCAAAACTTCATCACCAACTAAGGCGTGCTGCGGATTTATCAATTTTGGAAGCCTGCATTCGCATTCATTATTGACTACAAAAAAACTCCCTTCCTTTTTAATAAGAACCCCTTTAATAAGTCCCGAATGGGCGTTTCTTGGAGCTAATATGTATCTATCCTTAGCTATTTTTATAATCTTTTTTTGCCTTCTTAATTTTTTTAAATCCTTATAAAAAGCCTTTCTCTGGTGTTTTTTAATACCCAATCTTTTTCTAATATCACTTTCGGTTAAAGGTTTATACCCTTTAGACGACAAAAGCCTTAAAATGTTTTCTATATTATCTGACATTTTCTTTGCCTACTGTTTGGAATCCTTAACTCTTTTCTGTATTTGGTTACCGTTCTCCTTGTTATCACTATACCCTGCCCCTCCAAAATTTTTTTTATTTCATCATCATTTAATGGATTATTTTTATCTTCCTTTTCTATCATCTTTTTAATTGTATTCTTTATAAAGTCTTTAGAAACATTTTCACCAACACCGAATGAAAAAAATTCCTTTAACGGTATTATCTTTCCGTTATATTCGACATATTTATTGCTAACAGCCCTTGTTATAGTGGATACGTTATATCCAAGCTCATTGGCTATATCCTTTCTCGTAAGTGGCATAATGACACCATCTTCAAAAAACCTCTTCTGTTTTTCTATTATCAAATTAACCGTCTTTAAAAGCGTTTTATTGCGCTGAGCTACAGCAAGTATAAACTGTTTTACCTGCCTGTACTTATCCTCTAAAAATTTTTTGGCTTCCTTATCACTTGAATATTCATTAAAGAGATTTTCATCTATATGCACCCTGCTTAAATTTTTTTCATTCAGAATAGCTACATATTTGTCTCCAACCTTTTTTATATAAATATCCGGCTCTATATATATATTATTATCAACAACCGCATAGTTTTCTAAAGGATAAAATGAAAAATTCGACAATTCTTCAAATAATTCCTTAAGCATATTATCGTCTATTTTAAGTTTATCTTTAATCTTTTTAATACTTGGATTGGTTGTGGAATACATTACTTCAATAAGATTATATAACAATTCCGAATTTCTACTTTCATATATATCCACTTGAAACTTCAAAAACTCAATAGTATTTATAGAGCCGCAGCCTACGGGTTCAAGCCGCATAACACTTCTTCTAATTCTTTCAACCATCTCTATATCAACTGAGAACTTATCTGCTATTTCATCCATATCAACATCCAAAAAACCCTTTTCGTCCAAATTGTAAATTATAAACAGAGCTATCTTGCCTTCCTGCTCATCTAAATCGTATTCAAACGCAAACTGTTTAGCCAAGGATTGGGTTAAGGTTTCGCTATCGGCAACCACAACTTCTAACAAGTCCACACTTTCGTCTTGATAAAATCTTTCCTTAAAAGAATCTTCCAATTCTTTATATTTTTTATCGTCATCTATCGGTTGCTTGTGAATGCCTATATCGTCATCTATCTTTAAAAGAGGGTTTTCTTCGGCAAGCTCTTTTAATTTTTCTTCAACCTCAAGCACATTCATTGCTAATATCTTTAATGACAAATCTATATTGGGCGTAAGTAAAAGCCCTACATTAACATTCAAATCGGCTTTTAAATCAATCATTACAAAAGCTCTTCCCTAAATATATATCTATAACTTCAGAATCTATTTTTAATTCGTCAGGTACACCTTCTCTTATAATCTTTCCGTCATATAACAGATAAGCCCTATCAACAATATCTAAGATTTCCCTAACATTATGGTCTGTAATGATGATACCTATACCGCGCTGTTTTAGGGACTTTATAATTTCTTTTAGTTCATCAACTATTATAGGGTCAATTCCAGAAAACGGCTCATCAAGCAGAATAAATTTAGGCTTTGTCGCCAAAGCTCTTGCGACCTCAACCCTTCTTCTTTCTCCACCGGATATAGCATACGCCTTTACGCTTCTAATATGGGTTATATTTAAATCGGCCATAAGCTTTTCTGCTACAAGTTTGCGAGTTTTTGCATCGCTATATACAAATTCCAAAATGGCATATATATTATCTTCAACAGTCAATCCTCTAAATATAGACGGTTCTTGCGGCAAATAGGACAAACCGTCTTGAGCCCTTTTGTACATAGGATAATGTGTAACGTCTTTTCCATCTATATATATTTTACCGTAATCAGGCCTAACGAGCCCTGCAATCATATAAAATGTCGTGGTTTTACCTGCTCCGTTTGGCCCAAGCAATCCTACAACTTCACCTTCTTTTACATTCAAGCTCACATCGCTTACGGCAACCTTTTTCTTGTATAACTTTTTTAAATTAACACATTCAATCATATATCACCCTTTAATATACTACACCAACAAAGTTATTTTTACAATCTACTATTATTTATAAACTTAACAAGCTTAAAGATATCATCAACATTTGACATAGAAGACACAACATTAAAACCCGATTTTTCTATCTTGGTTACATATTTTTTATATCTTTCCAAAATTCTTATATTACCCGATAAATCCAATTCACCAACAAACACGGTCTTTTGCGGCAAAATTCTCTTTTTTACCGACGATACGATACCGCCAACAACGGCAAGGTCAACAAGCGTTGACGATATCTTTATGCCGCCTGCTATATTTAAGTATACATCATATTTATACATCGGCAAATTAAGCTTCTTTTCTACAACGGCAAGCAACATATTGAGTCTGTTCAAATCAAATCCAACAGAAACTCTTCTTGGTATGGCAAGCGGAGTTTCGACACATAATGCCTGAACCTCAACAATTATAGGATATCTACCTTCCACAACCATCCCATAAACCATTCCGTCTGACGGGCGTTTTTCTTCAACAAACTTAACGGTAGGGTCATCTACAACCCTTAAGCCATTCTGTTTCATCTCAAATATCAACGATTCGTCGGTTGGTCCGTATCTGTTTTTTTGAAGCCTTAAAACCCTATAATCATCTTCTCCTTCAATAAACAAAACCGTATCAACCATATGCTCAAGCATTTTAGGACCTGCTATAGAGCCGTCTTTTGTTACATGGGCAACTATAATCGTTGCTATATTGCGGGATTTTGCAACATCTATAATACGCTCAGCGGAATATCTGACCTGCTGAACGCCACCTACAGACGATTCCAACTCTCTTGAGTATACAGTATGAATAGAATCTATAATCAAAACATCGGGTTTTTCATTTTCAGCCATGGCGAGTATAGAATCTATATCGTTTTCACTAATAACATAAATCTTATCTACGCCCAAACGCTTTGCCCTTACGGAAACCTGAGCCACAGATTCTTCAGCTGAAACATATACAACCTTGGCGCCGTTATTTGCCAAATCTTGAGATATTTGCAAAAGCAGTGTCGATTTTCCGATACCGGGCGTTCCAGACAAAAGGTATACACCGCCCTTAATAAATCCATTTATAAAATTATCAAATTCTTTATTTATTTTGAGTCTTTCTTCTTTTATATTCACATCTTGCAGTTTTTGAGGCTTTTTGTAATCAACAGAGGTTTTGTTGCGTGTGGATTTATCTTTTATCTCTTCAAGCGTTCCCCACTCTTGGCAGTTTGGACATTTACCGTACCATTTTGTGGTTTTATATCCGCAATTTGAACATACATAAACCGTTTTATTTTTCATAATGTCAAGTATAGATTGTTTGATTGTCTTAAGTCAATAATTTCTTGAAATTGGATAATGTATCAGTATTTATAAGCAAGAAAAATCTACACATAATAAGCTAAATTCTTCTAAAGGTTGAATGCCAAATAAACCTGCACACTGAAACCACCTTAATATTTATATCTTTCTCAACAATCTCTTCTACATCATCAAGGATTACAATTAACCCTTTTCTTTAAAAGTTTAGATTTTAAAACAGAACTGCAATGCTTTTTTATAATTCCTATTAAAAAGTTCCATATAATCCAAGCAGTTATACAGTGTGTTTTTACTCACTTTTACTCTTTTATATTTAGTTCATCATAAATTATTTATAGATACACTTTATCACTATTGCGCTTTTGTCATATTTTTCAATCACCTTTCAACTTTAATTAGGTCAATTCTTAAACAGTGTTCCATGGTACGCATTTATAAAAGTCTTTATAAAAGTAACCAGCCAGAAAACAACTAAAAGCCAATACAAAGCAAAACCAATATAATCTATTAGTTGGACTCCAAACAGC
>JAMOQJ010000069.1 GCA_027064065.1 Desulfurellales bacterium | reverse complement strand
TAAGAAGATATGATGTTGAAATTCCCATAAACTGCATCTCTTCTTTGGATGATGCATCCAAAGAGTGTGCATTAAATCATTTTAGGAATGTGTTAAATGTTAAACTTACTTAATACGGGAGAATGTTTATATGTATATAGCTTCAGCAGATGATATAAAACAGGGTAAAGTTACCGATGTTTATTTTGAAAGAGCATTGCGCATAATAAAAGCCAAAAATTTGGACAAGAAGGTCAAAGCCGAAATAAGTGTCAAGGGATTGCCAAAGGGTTACAATTGGGCTGTTTTGTGTGGATTAGAAGAGGTATTGGAATTACTCAATGGAAAAAATGTAAACGTCAGGTCTATTCCCGAAGGTTCAATCTTTAAAGAGAACGAACCAATTTTAGAGATAGAAGGAAATTATTCAGAGTTTGCAGTTTTTGAAACGGCTATTTTGGGTTTTTTATCTCAAGAATCGGGTGTCGCTACAAAAGCAGCAAGGATAAAAAAGATAGCAGGCAACAAACCTGTATTATCATTCGGCGCAAGAAGAATGCACCCTGCAATCGCTGTTGCTATTGAAAGAGCCGCTTATATTGGCGGATGCGACGGGTTTTCTACAGTTATTGCGGGTGATGTTTTGAATATTGAACCGTCTGGGACAATGCCGCATTCTTTAATGCTGATTGTTGGTGATACGGTTAAAGCAGCTCTGTATTTTGACGAAGTTGTCGAGCCGAACGTTGCGCGTGTAGTCTTGATAGACACCTTTTCGGACGAGAAGTTTGAGGCTTTAAGGGTTGCCGAAAATCTCAAAGAGCGACTCAGCGGAATAAGATTAGACACACCATCATCAAGAAGAGGCAATATAAGAAAAATATTAGAAGAATTAAGGTGGGAATTGGATTTAAGAGGATTCAACAATGTCCAACTGTTTGTTAGCGGTGGACTAAACGAAGAAAGTGTGGCTGAAATCGTCGATATAGCCGACGGATTTGGTGTCGGGACCAGTGTAAGCAGTGCAACGACGATAGATTTTTCTATGGATATAGTTGAAGTAGAGTCAAAACCGTTATCAAAGAAAGGCAAAATTTCAGGCTCAAAGAATTTATTTAGATGTCCAAATTGTTTAAACAGCATTGTATTACCGAAAAACAGCAAAAATCCTTTATGTTCGTGCGGCTCAGTGATGGAAAATATTTTGGTTGATGTTATGAAAAACGGAAAAATGATAAAAGAAACAGAAGATGTAAAAACAATAAAAAACAGATGTACAAGAGAGATTGCCTATGTCGATTAAAATAATAGACACACACTGCCATTTGGATATGGAAGAATTTGATAATGATAGGGAAGATGTTATAAAACGCTCAAAGGATGGCGGGATAAAAGCCGTTATTATGCCTTCTACCACTGAAGAAGATTACGATAAAGAAAAAAGTTTATGTGATGAGTATAACGGTTTTTTATTCTATTTTGTAGGCATTCATCCGCATGACGCCAAAACGTGTACACATTCAACATACGATACAGCTATTAATCATTTAGACAATAAATCGTGTGTAGGGATAGGCGAGATAGGTTTGGATTATTACTATGAACATTCGCCTAAAAATATTCAAAAAGATGTGTTTAACAATTTCTTGGATATAGCCATTGAGAAAGATTTACCCGTTTCAATTCATTCAAGGGACGCAACCAACGATATGGTAGATATTTTAAAAACAAAAAAAAGCCTAAAGGGTGTTATACACTGTTTTTCGGGCGAAGACGAACTTTTGAAAGTAGGCTTGGAATTAGGGCTGTTTTTCGGTATAGGCGGCGTTGTAACATTTAAAAAATCTCTTTTGAGAAAGAATATCAAAAACGTTCCGATAGAGTATATGGTTCTTGAGACCGATGCGCCCTATCTTGCACCAGTCCCAAAAAGAGGCAAGCGCAATGAGCCGTTGTATATAGATTATGTTTTAAATAATATCGCC
>JAMOQJ010000068.1 GCA_027064065.1 Desulfurellales bacterium | reverse complement strand
ATAAAACGCTCGGTTTTAACCACAAAAACACCACCTAAAAATTGGACAAATACAAGACGGTTATTATAATATAGAGTAATTGTTAAGGTCTTGTTTGTCAAACTGTTTTTGATATTTTGGAGGCTGCGATGCTTAAGATAACAAAGAAATCAAAAGGTAAGGTAAATTGTTCAACCTATATAGAAAATTTAGTTATGGTGATAGTCCATCTTTTGAACGCTTTGAAGGTTCATGATGTAAATATAGATGAAACAATAGATAAATTTAAAGATATGGTAAAAAAGATAAAATATGAAGAAAATACAGATAAACTTATGGAGCTAAGAAATGCCATAGCTGATTTTGTAATAGAGTATGACGAGTATATTTCCTCAAGAAAGAAAGAGTTTGACAGGCTTGTTTTGGGTAATATAAATATGCTTATTAGTTTATCCAAAAACCTTGAAGATTCTCAAAAATGGAAAAAAACGCTTGACGATATCAAAGAAATATTAAAAGAAAAGATGGATATAGAATCTTTATCAAAGACAAAAGAAATGCTTGTTGGTTTAGGATATTCAGCAACAAAAGAAACCAAAGATGAAATATACAGGGATATTGTTGATATTCTTTTTTCTCTGCTTTACATAGAAAGTGATTCTAATGATGCAAAAAAATTTTTAGAAAAGGTTCAAGTTATACAGAATAAAGTGTCGAGTAATCCTTATCGTTTAGACCAGTCGGCAGTTAGGGATGAGATAAAAGAGTTAATAAAAGAAAAAGAAAAGATAGAAGAAGAATATATACAATCCTTGCATCTAAAATTAAACAAAGCCTTGAAAGCCTTAATATACACCATTACCACTTTTAGCTCATCTTCTTCTGAATACGTAAGCACCTTTCAAGGTCATATAGATGAGATAAATAGCGCGATGAGTGGAGATAATTTAGATGTGGATGAATTAAGTAAAAGGTTAATAGGTATTGCCATAAAAATAAAGGATAGCACTATAAGTATGCAGAATGAAATAAAAGAATACTCTAAAAAGATGCAAGAAGCCAAGATTGTTATAGAATCTCTAAAAAACCAGGTGGATGAAGCTAAAAAGAACCTTGTAATAGACCCTCTTACTAATGTTTACAATAGAAGAGGGCTATTGCATTTTATGAAACTCGAAATGGAAAGAGCCATACGCTACAACCATCCGTTTTCAATTATAATGGCGGATTTAGACCATTTTAGCAATGTAAATAACACATACGGACACCTTGTTGGTGATACGGTATTAAAAAAGTTTTGCTCTACCGTAAATTCTCTCATTAGAGGTGTCGATATTCTAACAAGGTACGGCGGAGAAGAATTTATTGTTATATTGCCCAACTCAACAATAGAGAACGCATTTGTTGTTGCTGAAAAAATCAGGGAAACTGTTAAGAATCTAAAATTTCAATATAAGGATAAAACCTTTAGCATAACGGTTAGCTGCGGTGTGTCTCAATTTAAGGAAAATGATACTATAGAAACGTTGATTGAAAGAGCCGATAATGCTTTATATAAGGCAAAAGAGAAAAGAAATATGACTGTAAAGGGAGAGTAGAATGATAGATGTTAGATTAGCTAAAATACGTAGCAGGATGAAAGAGTTTGATGTTGAATCTATTGCAATATTTTCTTCTTCAGATATTTTTTATTTTACAGGCATTAACAATATAGAAGGAGTTTTGATTATAACGCTTGAAGATGAACGATTGTTTGTAAGTCCGTTGTATGGTCAGATAGCTGAAGCTGTACTTGGCGATAAAGTCAATGTTTCGGTTACACTTATGAAAGATATTATAGACTATCTAAAGAAAAATGATATTCAATCTTTAGGCTTGGATTTTTTGTCTGCAAGAATTCAATACGAAAGGGATTTAAGTGGGTTTGATATAAAGGATTTTACCAATCAAACAAAGATAGTTAGAATGATAAAAGAAAAAGATGAAATAAACAGCATAAAAAGAGCGGCATTTACTGCAAGGAATGCGTTTATGAAGGTTTATCCATATATAAAGCCGGGAAAAACCGAAAAAGAGATAGCGGATGAGTTGGCGTATCAAATTAGAAAGGCTGGTGCTCAAAAAGAGGCTTTTGAAACCATAGTAGCATCAGGAGCAAATGCTTCAAATCCGCATCACATCCCTACGGATAAAAAGATAGAAGATGGAGAGTTTGTCGTTATAGATTTTGGCGCTAACGTAGACGGGTATAATTCTGATATGACATACACATTTTTGATGGGCAAAAAAGACGATGAAAAAAGAAGATTTTTTAATGCAGTTTTTTATGCCCAGCTGTTTGCTACGGAGATGATAGCCCCAGGTAGAACAACGGTCAAAGATGTGGAGCAAAGAGCGAGAGATGAATTAAAGAAATACGATTTAGATAAGTTTTTTATTCATTCTTTGGGTCATGGAGTTGGTATAGATGTTCACGAATTTCCATATATCAATTCTAAAAACAGTATTGTTATTGAGCCCAATATGATTTTTACCATAGAGCCGGGTATTTACATACCGGGAAAACTTGGTATAAGACTTGAACATATGGTGCTTGTAAAAGAGCATGATGTAGAAGTTATAGCCTTTACGCCTTTTATGGAAGCAATATAACAAACACAGCATATTGTAATATTTATTCTAATTGATAATTATATGGGTTATTATCTGTATTGTTTTGGTGGTAATAAATTTTTATAAAAAAATTTAAATAATAGAATTTTTCTCTTGACAAATAAAATATTTTGTTGTATTGTCTATTCAAGCTTAGGGTTGGAGGTAACAATGGCTTGCGAAAAGGATTTGAAAGAGATTAAAACTGAAGAAGAAAAAATTGAGGAGGTAGAAGAAATGGAGAACACACAGGCTGGAGTATTGGTTTTAAAGAAGGTCCCAGAATTTAAAATGAGCGCATACGATGCGGCAACAGGACATTATACAGAGGTTTCAAGTGAAGATTATAAAGGTAAATGGTTTGTAGTATGTTTTTATCCTGCAGATTTTACATTTGTTTGCCCAACTGAAATCGCTGCAATGAACGCAAAGTATGACGAATTGAAAAAGATGGGCGTGGAAGTTTTGGCTGTATCTACAGATACGAAATTCTCCCATAAGAGATTTGCTGAAACAGAGCCTCTATTGAAGGATTTAAAACTTACAATAGGTGCAGACCCAACAGGCGAGGTTTCAAGAGCATTTGGCGTAATGATTGAAGATGAAGGTATTGCCTTAAGAGGAAGATTTTTAATTAACCCAGACGGCATAGTTGTAGCTCAGGAAGTTCAGGCTCCATCGGTTGGAAGAAGTGTTGTTGAGTTTATCAGACAGATTCAGGCTTGGCAGCATGCTTATAAGACAGGTGAGGTTTGTCCTGCAAACTGGAGACCGGGAAAGAAAACATTGCCTGTCAATACGGACGTTGAAAAAATGACAGGTAGAGTTGGAGATTATGTTACAATAGAAGAGCTTTTATCCTAAACTCCATTAAATAACAATCTATAAGCCGAACCTTTTGGTTCGGCTTTTTTAGTTTATACTTTTAATAAAATCTGCTGTTATGTATGCCCTTATAACTTTACTGCCGGTTGATAGGTTTATGCCCTGTCTGCCTTGAGATTTATAGAAGACAGCTTTAGAATTTTCTCTGTATGTTTGATAGTTTTTTGCAAAGTTTATCCTTATGTTTTTTATTTTGTATCCTTTGTTAAGCAGGGCATTTACTGTTTTTAATTTTTCCTTTGTTGCAACAATGGCGTTCTTAAAGATGATATTTTCCATTTTTAATTTAAGTTTATTTGATATGTACGGCTTTAACAATACAACTCTAATACCTGTTTTATATTCAAATGAAGAATGTCCTATATAATCAAGTACATTTTGAATCTTTTTTGGTTTGTTGGTATCTACGGTAAGATAAAGAATGGCTTGTTTTGAGTAGTTGGAAAGTGCGCTTGTTTGAATTTCGCCATTTGCAAAATGTTTTCTTAGAAAATTTAAGAAATTGTTGTTTAGTTTTTTTAGTCTTTTTAAAGCCATCTCATAATTATCGCCTTCCGCATACACTTCAAATCTCGCCTTTAATTTATCGCATTTTACGATTTTATTCAGGCTGAATGATACGGATATTCTTGAATATAAGGATGTGTTCAAATCCTTTGCGTTTGAAACCTGAATAATTATAAAGAATACTGCCATACATAGCATTAGTAATCTTTTCATAGCGGTTATCCTCCTGTTTTTTATTTTTCTATTGCAATTTTAGTCTATTTTGTTAAGATTTGCAAATCTCCGAGCTTGCGTACCTAAGGTTTTGCTACGGTTCGTAAGCCGATAGGGTGTAGTATGGAAACATCTACGCCTCCCGAAATTTGGAAAGGAGATTTTTTTGATTGAAATAGCTATTGAAAAACGACTTGGTAAGTTTGACCTTTCTGTTAATTTTTCCGTAAATAAATCAAAATGTGTTATATTTGGGTCATCAGGTAGCGGAAAGTCCTCTCTTTTAAAGATGATTGCGGGTTTTTATAATCCTGATTACGGTAGCATTAAGATAAACGATAGGATTTTTTTCTCATCCGAAAAAAAGATAAATCTATCGATACAAAGAAGAAACGTCGGTTATCTGCCGCAGGAATATACGCTGTTTCCCAATATGACCATAAAAGAAAATATTGAATACGGTATAAAAAAAAGGAAGTTAAAAGATAAAATGGGCATTGAGAATCTTGCAGAACGATTTAATATTGTCAATTGTTTGGATAGATATCCGTATGAAATATCTGGCGGACAAAAGCAGCGTGCGGCACTTGCAAGGGCGTTGATTGTAAAACCGGATATTTTGCTTTTGGATGAGCCTTTCAGCGCTTTAGATAAACCGATAAGGGAAGAGTTGAGAGAGCTTGTTGCCGATGTTGCTAAAACCTTTTCTATTCCCGTTTTGTTTGTAACGCACGATTTGGAAGAAGCATTTGTATTTGGTGAAGAAATAGTAATCATAAAAGATGGAAGGGTTGTAGAATTTGGCGATAAAGAAGCCGTTTTTGAAAATCCACGTTTTGTGGATACCGCACAGCTTGTTGATTTTGGTAATATATGGAAGATAAAAGGGTTTTTCGATAATTATATAGAGCTTGAAAACGGATTAAAACTAACCTGTGAGAATATTGATAAATCTGCAAAATACTGCTGCATAAAGCCTGAAAATGTGATGATTTTAAGAAAAGATACAGATATATCAGACAAGGAGAATAAAATTGAAACTGTTATAGAAAAGATAAACTTTAGAGGGAGATATATAAACCTAGTAGCAAAAACAGATGATGGTGTTTTAATTTATGTTAATATACCACCGCATATTTTAGGAAAAATGTCTTTGGATGAAGGCAAGAATATTATCATATCAGTTAAAAAAGAATCCATAGTGTTTTGCAGGGAGTGAGTAAGGTGAGGTATTTTCTTATTGTTTGCGCAATTATTTTTAGTTTTTCTTTTAGTTCTTTTAGTTATACGCTTTATTGGTTTACTGGCGCTGGGATTAAAAAGCCTGCCCAAAAGATTGCCGCTTTGTATAATGAAACCCATAAAAATAGGGTTGTTGTCATAGCTGGTGGCTCAGGACAGGTTTTAAATGAAATGATTGAAGCAAAAAAGGGTGATATCTATACTTTGGTGGATTCCATATTTCTAAAAAAAGCTCAAACACACGGGATTGTCGTTAAATATAAAAAATTTTTAAAATTGACACCCGTATTTGTTGTTTCCAAATCAAAAGAAAAAAAGCTCAAAAACTTTTACGATTTAGCAAAAAACGGTGTAAAAATAGCTGGCGGGAATCCTAAGGCTATGAGTTTAGGAAAGGCTTTTAATGAGATAATGAAAAAGCTTCCTAAGGAGCTATCCGATAAGATGAATAGGAATATAAAGGTAAGGTGTTTGAATGTATTCCAGATTGTTGGATATGTTAAGAAGGGTAGTGTGGATGCTGGCATTGTTTTAGATAAAGCATTGATTGCAAAAACGGGTTTAAGATATTTAAATATTCCAAAACAATATAATGTGAATAGATACGGGTATTTAACCCTTGTTTCATACTCAAAGCATAAAAAGGAAGCTTTAGAGTTGTTTAATTTTATATGGAAGCATAGAGATGTTTATTTAAAATATGGATTTGAGGTAGTAAATAAATAAATATTTATAAAAAATACAGATATGAAGTTATAGAGAAATGAAGCTGACAAGAATTTCACTCATTTTTGCTTTTGTTTTGAGTGTTTTTATATTGAGTATAATTATCTATGGATTTGTTGAAGTAAACCCAAGATATGTCCTTGCTTTATTGAGAGATAGGGAATTTTTGAATGCGGTTTTTTTCGGGGTCAAAACCTCTGTCATAGCAACCCTGTTTTCTGCAATATTCGGCATTCCTTCAGGATTTTTTTTGGCAAGAAGCGACACTTTTATATCTAAACTTATCGACTCTTTCTTTGATATACCGCTTATTATTCCACCGCTTGTTGTAGGCGCTCTGCTTTTAACGTTTTTTAATGCACCATTTGTAAAAACTTTTTATTCATTCATATTTACAGCATCAGGCGCAACTGTTGCACAATTTTTTGTTGCATTTCCTTTTAGTGTTAAGGCTTCCAAAAATGCTTTTGAGCTTATATCGCCAACGTATGAGCGAATTGCTATGACTTTGGGAGCTTCAAATATTGCCTCTTTTTACGATACCACATTTAAATTGGCATTTAACGGAATACTCTCAGGGCTTGTTCTTACATGGCTTAGAAGCTTAGGCGAATTTGGAGCAACGCTGATGGTAGGTGGTGGCATATCCTTTAAGACTGCTAATATACCCATCAATATCTATCTTAAAATGACAGAAGGTGATTTTGATAAAGGATTAGCAGCAAGTGTCTTTGTCGTTATCCTTTCTTTTGTAATGGTTGTTTTCATAAAGTCGTTTTTTAAAAAGCCTAAAAATTTGGAGTAATCTTTTTTAGTGTAAAAACAGGAAGCTTGACTATTGTAGTTATGATTAATTATATCTTGCCTAAATTAACAAGTTGGTGTATATGTAGATAAATAAAAAGCCGACCTTTTTAGCCGGCTTTTTTGGGCGATTAGCTCAATGGAAGAGCGCTTGCTTCACACGCAAGAGGTTACAGGTTCAATCCCTGTATCGCCCACCATTTATTTACTCTTTTTCTTGATTACCTTTAACGATAGTTCGTTTAACTGCTTAACGTCTACTTCGCTTGGAGCGTCCGTTAGCATACAAACGCCCTTTTGGGTTTTTGGAAATGCTATAACGTCTCTTATCGACTCTTCTTTTAGAATAATGGTCATCAATCTATCCAATCCCAAAGCCAAGCCGCCGTGTGGTGGAGCGCCGAATTTTAAAGCATCTATCAAAAATCCGAATTTTATTCTTGCTTCTTCATCGCTTATGCCAAGCGCCCTAAACATCCTTTCTTGAACGTCGCTTCTGTGAATCCTGATACTACCGCCGCCGATTTCCGTTCCGTTTAAGGTTATATCATAGGCTTTCGCTCTAACCCTTGCAGGGTCTGTTTCTAAAAATTCCAAATCCTCTTCAACGGGAGATGTAAACGGATGGTGCATAGCTTCAAATCTGTTTTCATCTTCATTCCATTCAAATAACGGAAAATCGGTTACCCAAACAAAGTTGAACTCATCGTCATTTATCAAGTTGAGTTTTCTTGCAATTTCAAGCCTTAAAGCACCCAAAGAATCGTATACCACTTTTGGTTTATCCGCCATAAAGAACAATAAATCTCCGGGTTTTGCATCAAGCGTTTTGAGTATTTCGTCCATCTGCTCTTTTTTGAAGAATTTTACAATAGGTGATTGCAGTTCGTTTTCTTTAACCTTAATCCATGCAAGACCCTTTGCGCCGTATATTGCAACAAGGTCGGTCAAATCGTCTATCTCTTTTCTTGAAAAATTGATACAGCCTTTAGCATTTAAGCCGTATACTATGCCGCCTGAATTGGCTACGGAGTTGAATACCTTAAAATCCACCTTTTTGGCGATTTCTGTTAAATTTTTAAGCTCTAAATCGAATCTCATATCCGGTTTATCCGAGCCGAATCTGTCCATGGCTTCTTGATATTTTATTCTTTTGAATGGTGGATTGACATCTATACCAATTGTTTCTTTAAAGACGCTCTGTATTATGCCTTCCGTTATTCTCATTACGTCTTCTTCTGAAACAAAACTCATCTCAAGGTCGATTTGTGTAAACTCAGGTTGCCTATCTGCCCTTAAATCTTCGTCTCTAAAGCATTTCGTAATTTGATAATATCTGTCAAATCCAGACACCATAAGCAACTGCTTAAATAATTGCGGAGACTGTGGCAAAGCATAGAATTTACCTTGAGACAGCCTGCTTGGAACTAAAAAATCCCTTGCACCTTCCGGCGTGCTTTTTGTCAAAATCGGCGTTTCTATATCAATAAAACCTTCCGAATCAAGATATTTTCTTGTAGCAAACGCACCTTTATATCTTGTTATAAGGTTTCTTTGCATTCTGGGTTTTCTTAAGTCAAGATATCTGTATTTTAAGCGTAATTCTTCGTTTACGTGAACATACTCTTCAACGGGAAACGGCAAGCTATCGCTTTCTGAAAATATCTTTAGCTCTTTTACCACAACTTCAACTTCACCCGTTTTAAGGTTAGGATTTACTGTTCCTTCGGGTCTGTGTCTAACAGTTCCTTTTATGCCTATACAATACTGACTTCTTAATTTTGAAGCCAATTTATGGTTTTCTTCGTTGACAGATGGGTCAAAAACGATTTGCACAAGACCTTCTCTATCCTTTAAATCGATAAATATTACGCCGCCATGATCTCTCCAGTTTTGAACCCATCCAAATAAGACCACTTCGCTATCTATGTCTGCGGCTCTTACATCTCCGCAGTAGTGCGTTCTTTCCAAACCATCTACAGCCATCTTTTCACCTCGTTATCCAAAAAAGTTTTCAAATTATACTCTTCTTGAGTGGAATTAGCCATATCCTTTACAACAACGGTATTGTTGTTTTTTTCATTTTCGCCAACTATTATTACGAAAGAAACATTCATCTTGTCGGCTTTTTTCATCATACTTTTTAAACTTCTCTTTTCATATTCGATATACACCCTTTTGTTTGTAGATTCTATGAGTTTTAAGGCTATTTTCATAGCATAGTCGTCGCTGTCCAAGTTGGCTATATAATAATCAAATTGTTTTTTATTTTCTTCTTCCATAAGTTCTATAAGGCGTTCGCATCCCGACGCAAATCCTATACCGGGAGTTTCTTTTCCGCCCAACTGCTCTATGAGTCCATCGTATCTTCCACCTGCTGAGACCGTCCCTTGAGCGCCCAGTTTATCTGTTATTATCTCAAATACAAATTTCGTATAATAATCAAGCCCTCTGACAAGATGAGGGTTTTCTATAAAGTCTATATTAAGCAGAGTTAATTTTTCTTTTACACTTTTGTAGTGGGTTTTGCAATTATCACATGCAAATTCGGTTATCTTGGGTGCGTCTTTTGAAATTGCTTTACAGTTTTTATTTTTGCAGTCCAATATCCTTAAAGGATTTTTATCGAGCCTTCTTTTGCAGTCTTCACATAGTTTGTCTTTATGGCTTGTAAAATAATCCTTTAATTGGTTTATGTATTTCGGTCTACACCTATCGCAACCTATATTGTTTATTTCAACCCTTAAATTTTCTATGCCCAATTTTTTAAGCATAAACATATCCATATACACTATCTCAGCATCTATGGACGGATTGGATATGCCAAAAACTTCTACGCCTATTTGGTGAAATTGTCTTAATCTTCCTTTTTGCGGACGCTCATATCTAAACATTGGACCTATGTAGTATAATTTTTTGTAAGGTAGGTTTTCTAAATGGTTGTCTATGTAAGACCTTACCACGCCCGCTGTGCCTTCGGGTCTTAATGTTACAGATTCGTTAGATTTGTCTAAAAAGGTATACATCTCTTTTTCGACTATATCGGTAGCCTCACCTACGCCGCGCGCAAAAACAGACGTTTTTTCTAAAATCGGCGTTCGTATCTCTTTAAAACCAAATGAAGATAGAACATCTCTTGCTATATTCTCAAGTCTGTGCCATTTTGCAATATCGGTAGGCAGTATGTCTTTGAAACCCCTTAAAATTTCCAATTGGCAACCTCCAATAATCTTGTCGATTGAGTATCTTTATAATAACGGGTTTTGTCAAGAAAAACAAATGTGAAAATACAGTATTTGAAAAGCTGGTTAAATGGTAAAAAGTTTTATCTTTATTCTAAATTCCAAACAAAGCCTTTGAATTATTATATGCTACAGATGCTATTTTTTCTTTGTCGTTATCGGTCAATTCGGCGATATTGTTTAAGACATAATCTATATACAGCGGCTCGTTGCGCTTGCCTCTTTTT
>JAMOQJ010000067.1 GCA_027064065.1 Desulfurellales bacterium | reverse complement strand
ATTCACTAACATATTTTTGGAAATACTTTAACGACTCCTTCTTTGTAACCATAACCCTTGTAACCAAAAGCGATAAATCGGCTTTTTGCATAAGTATCATAGCATCCGTTACAAGCCCGACAGGTGGAGTATCAATGATAATATAATCAAATCTCTCTTTTAGCTGCTCTATCATCTCATCGACCTTTTTTGAAGAAATCATCTCCGACGGGTTTGGTGGTTTAGGACCTGCCGGTATCAAATAAAAGTCTTCATCCTCGATTTTTACCAAAACGTCATCAAGACTATCCATACCAGAAAGTAACGTGCTGACACCCTTTTTTGTTGATACATCTTTTAATTCTATATGTTGCTTTGGCAGTCTTAAATCCATATCAATCAAGACAACCTTTTTATCAATTCTTGCAAACATTACAGCAATCATTCTGCTTATGGTTGTCTTTCCTTCTCCAGGCATTGTAGACGATATAACGATAATATTGCTATCCCTGCTCGATGACATAAACTGTATATTTGTCCTTAGGGTTCTAAAAGCCTCCATAAACACAAACTTCTGTTTTTCGCTTTTTAAAAAAGGTATGGAACCGTAGAATGGAATAGATGTCATTTTTTCTATATCTTCAGGCGTTTCTATAGTATTTTTCAAAAACTCAATCAAAAATGAGTAAAAAACACCGAAGATTAAACCTGTAATCAAAGCAACAATAACAATAAGTCTTCTTTTTGGCTTAACAGGAACGGGTTGCCCGTTTTGTGTTAATAAAGCTGGAGAGTCTATAATGCGTGCCGTTGTGGTCTTTGATGCTTCCATTATTGCAGATTCGGTTCTCTTTTGTAGTAAAAACGAATATATTTTTTCATTAACCTTATAGTTTGTAGTCAAATTCGCAAGTATTTGCTCCTGTTTTGGCATTCTTTTTATAGATTTTTTGTAATCATTTATAATTTTCTGAAGAGACATTTTTCTGTTGTTGATATTAACAAGGTCATTTTTAATCAAAAATACAATATTTTTTCTTAAACTATTTATCTCTTCCGTTAATCTAACAACATCAGGGTGAAGCTTTGTAAAACTAACAAGCAAAGATTTTCTCTTAAGCATAGCTTCCTGTAATTTTTCTATGCTCTTTATCAAGGCAGGATCTGTCATCTGTATAGCTCCTATAGTTATACCTTCGACATCTTCATTGTTTTGTATATAATAGAGCAGGTTTTTTAGAATATTTTCTTCTATTGTCAACTCTTGAAGCTTGCTTTGGTATTCACTTAAGCTATTTGCTGTCAAAGCAGCCTTCTCAGACAGGCTGACCAATATATTTTTAGATTTATACTCTTCAAGTTTTCTACCTGACGCTTCAAGCACCTTCCTTATTTGGGCAAGTTGAGAATCTATAAATTTTATCGCATTTCTTGCATTTTTAGTCTTATACTCCAATTCTTGCGCAAGATAGGCTTTTACCACAGCATTAACAATATCCACGGCACGCTCCTTTACATTGTCATCAAAGGTGATTTTCAAAATAGAAGCGCGCTTGTTTATTTTTTCCACATTTATATGCTTCACTATAAAATCGTACATCATATCGTTGGGTGTTATGATAAAATAGTATTCTTTATGCGCAAGGGTTTGAAGCCTTTCTATTTTGACAGAAAACCATGGAGTAGTTATGGTTTTTCCATAGGGCAAAACATCGTCAAAGATTATGTAAGGCTTCGTATTTTTGGTAAATATTCTTTTGAAAAAATTGGGTTTTGTATTAAGTATTAGCCTATAGTGTTTTTTATCAACAGGTTTTAATACAAATTTATAACCTATAAGCGTTTTATCGACATTTGCAGAGCTGACTAAAAAGGGAACATTTCTGTATAACTCATGCGTTTTGTGGTTTATGTTTACAAAATATCTGACTCCTATATTAATATACTGAAGAGCTTTCTTTGCTACATAGGTGGATTTTATTATTTCCATTTCATTCTCTATATTACTAACACCGAGAGACATAT
>JAMOQJ010000066.1 GCA_027064065.1 Desulfurellales bacterium | reverse complement strand
CAATAAACCAAATAAAAGAAAAATACTTGGAAAAATACAAACACATAGACAAAAGAATTATTCTGCTTGGTATTAACTTTGACACAAAGAAAAGGAATATTGATGGGTGGGAGTGGGAAGAAGTGATCGATAAAAAGACAAATAATTGACAATAATATATTATATTTTGTACATTCTATAATGGAAAGTGGACGATGTGTTATGGGAGTTAATCGTGAAAAATTTTGTTTTGATAGGGCTTGGAGGGTATATTGCGCCAAGACACCTAAAAGCTATAAAGGATACAAATAATACACTTCTGGCAGCCGTTGACCCTAAGGATAGTGTGGGGATTATAGATTCCTATTTTCCGGATGCTGATTTTTTTACGGATTTTCAAGAATTTGATAAATATATAGATTCGCTTCATAGAAAAGGTGTAAAAATTGATTTTGCTTCGGTATGTTCGCCTAATTATCTTCATTATGAGCATATAACATGGGCGCTTAATAAAGATATGGATGTTATATGCGAAAAACCTTTGGTATTAAAGCCTGAACATTTTGACTATTTAGAAAATATGGAGAAGAAGACCAATAGGAAAATATACAATATATTACAACTTAGATTTCATCCTTCCATAGTGGAATTAAAGAAGAAGGTTGAGAGAGAGTTAAAAGAAAATCCTAACAAAATCTATGATATAGATTTAACCTATCTAACAAGCAGAGGGAAGTGGTATTTTGTAAGTTGGAAGGGTGATGAGAATAAAAGCGGTGGAATAGCAGCAGAGATAGGTATACATTTTTACGATATGCTTGTATGGATATTTGGTGATGTAGTTGAAAATATCGTTCACATCAAAGATAGATATGTAAATGCCGGGTTTCTAAAACTAAAGAATGCTAATGTAAAATGGTTTTTAAGTATATCTTATGATTATATTCCTGATACTATTAAAGCTGAAGGTCAAAGAACCTATAGAAGTATAAAGGTTGATAAAAAGGAGATAGAATTTTCAAACGGTTTTTCAGATTTGCATACCTTGTTGTATAAGGATATCTTAAACGGCAATGGATTTAGGCTTGATGAATCAAGAAAATCTATGGAAATAGTATCAACAATAAGGCGCTTAAAACCAATAGGTTTACAGGGCGAATATCACCCGCTTTGCATTCAAGCAATAAAGCAACAATAAATTATATTAATGGGTTGATTAAATTTTAATTTCCATATAACCATATAAGATTAATAAGTTTTAATGTGGTATTGATTGGTTTATGAACAAAAAAGCGGGAAAATCAAAAGATTTTCCCGCTTTAAAAGGTTTTAGCTATTTTTAGAATTTGTATACATAGCTAAAGAAATATCTATCTCCGTCTACATCTTTTGAGTCTTCTGCGATTGTATATCCGTTTTTCCTATCTTTAATCTTTGCGTGATCCCACTCAAGTGTAAGTGTTGTATATTTTGTTGCTTTGTAGGATATATTAGCAAATGCTGTATACATTTTGTATCCATTATAATCTTTAAATTTAAGGTAATCATAACCGGCTGCCACAGATAAGCAAGACATTGGGTTGATTTTTGCTTCTGCATTCCATGCATAGAATTTCTGAGCATCACCTTCAAAATAGCTAGGAGGTGTCATACCATCAACATCAACTCCAGCCAACTTATTCATACCTTTTCCATATAGATACTCACCCTGCAATATAACCATAGATACAGGAACTGTAGCGCCTACAGCAAAACCGTAAGCTGTCTTATCGTCGGTGTCGTTTCCAACCTTAATTTTAAGAGGAGCAGCTATACCGTATCCAAAAACCTCAGCAGGTTTTCCAAAACCTGTATCAATATCTGTTGCAAGATATGCAGCTATAGCAGGGAATCTTTTCTTTTGTACAACGCTGCTTTCTGTATAGTTAGCATCTTCAAAAGCCAACTTAGCAGTTACACTTGCTCCACTTAAGTCAAATGTTCCACCCAACTGTATCTGAGGCATTCTGGCAGCACCATTGAATCCAGCAGGAGATTCCCATGCTGCTGAGAATGTTCTAATGGCATCATTTTCAAGTCCCCATTCTTGACCAGCCAATAGGTAGAAATTGTCAAATGTCTGTTTTATGTAAGCTCTTCTTAGTCTAAACTTTCCACCCCAGAAATCACCTTCAATTCTTCCGCCAACGTTAGCATCAGCGTTGTTGAATGTTAATCCTACTCTTGTAATATTAGCGTTTGTTTCATAATGCTCATCATCGCTGTCAGTGTCTACAGGAACGTTGTGGTAGATTGAGCTTGCCATATCTTTTGCATAGCCAGCCTCAAATCTAATAAAACCATACATATTAACTGCCGTATCACCCTTTACAGCAACTGTTCCAGCGTTAGCTGCAGGCGTTGCAACGGAAGCGATTCCGCCAACCAATGCTGCTGCTGCTACCAAAGAAATAAACCTTTTTTTCATACTTAAAACCTCCTAAAAGTTTTAAAATTTTCTACATAAAATCACTGATGATGATAATACCAAAAAAACAGTTTGTCAACCTTTTTTGAAAACCCTAATCCTCCTAATCTCACCTCCTTGTATTTTTAAAAAATCAAACCACTCATTCGATTTATACAATATTGCCGTTGTAATGTCAATCTATTTTATTGCCATTTAATTTTTTAATTTGTAGACAGGATGTCTTTAGGCATTTATGAAACATTGCCATATTGATATTGGACGTGAAAAATTGATGCTTTTATGTGTTTTCTATATATAATGTATATCGTTTGTATTAATTGGGAGTTTGTTTCATAAAGAAATAAAAAATTTCAATATATGAAAATTTATTTGATTTGTTAAAAAAAATTGATATAATTAATTTTGTTAAGAATATATTAAATTTTATCTTAGGAGGTGCGTTATGCTACGCAAGGGATTGTTGGGGGTTTTGGCTTTCGTAGTCGTGCTGCTTTTTGGCGTTCAGGCAGCTATGTCTGACGATGTTATTAAGATAGGTGTTCAGGCTCCTATCACAGGTAAATTTGCATCTGAAGGTCAGTCTATTGATAAGTCGGTTAGGCTGATTGCGAAACAGTACAACGAAAAAGGCGGCATATTGGGTAAAAAGATTGAAGTAATTACATGCGACGACGAAGGAAAAGCAGTTAAAGCCGCAATCTGTGCAAGACAGCTTGTTGATAAGGGCGTTATAGCAGTTATCGGTTCATACACATCCACATGCGCTGAAGCTGCAGAATCTATCTATTATAAAGCCGGTGTTTTACAAACATCAGACGGCACAAGCGATTCTTTAGTTAAACACGGTTATTGGACATTCTTTAGAAACTCGTCTCCAAACTCCGCTGAAGCTGCATTTACGGCTGAATTCTTTACTAAAAAACAGCACTACAAAAGAATTGCTACAATATCTGATTATTCCACATTCTCCACAGACTTAACAAATGCTGTTATAAAAAATATCAAAAAACTTGGCGGAAATATAGTTTATTCAGGAAAAATTACATCCGGTTCTCAAAATTTCACACCTATTTTAACAAAAATCAAATCATTCAATCCTGACGTTATCTATTTTGGTGGATATTATACTGACGGTGGTTTGATAAGAGCTCAGATGAAACAGCTTGGAATTAAGGCTGATTTTGTAGGCGGCGACTCAAACGACAATCCAGAATTCATCAAATTGGCAGGAAAGGCTGCTGTTGGAGCATACCTTGTTAACGTTCCGCTTCCTGAAATGCTTCCTTACGATACGGCTAAGGAATTCCTAAAGGCATATAAAGATGCATATCATGAAACACCCGCAAGCATCTGGACGCTCTTTAATGTTGATGGTTTAAGGGCTATTCTTTATTCTATAGAGCAGACAAAATCTTTGGATACAAAGAAGATTGCTGATTATATGCACAACAAGCTGAAAAACTTCCCAGGCATCACAGGTCCTGTTGAGTGGGCTTCAAACGGTGAGAGAATTGGCAGTGCATATATGGCATATAGAATAGGTGATGATCTTAAATATCACATAGTTTACAGACATTAATACAGAGGCATCCTATGGATATTTTTTTACAACAGTTAATTAACGGGCTGACAATCGGGAGCATTTATGCTCTCGTTGCCCTTGGTTATACGATGGTTTATGGTGTTTTAAAATTGATTAACTTTGCTCATGGTGATTTGGTTGCGTTTTCAGCTTATGTTGGTTTGGTTGTTATGATGCAGCTATCGGGAGCAATATCTTCAAGCGTAATTATCATTCTTCTTACATTTCTTGTAACGATAGTCGTTATAGCAATTTCAGGTGTTACGCTTGAAAGGATTGCATATAAACCATTAAGAAAAGCCCCTCGCTTGAGTGCGGTTGTATCGGCTTTGGGTGCATCTTTGGTTATTGAAAACGGTATTATGTTAATTTGGGGACCAAGACCTAAGATTTTTCCTGCCGATATTGTTCCAAATATTAATTGGAATATAGGCGGTGTATACATAGGTTTGATGCAGTTGTTGGTTTTGGTTATATCGTTTGTGCTTATGTTTGTTCTGTATTTCTTTGTCAATAAAACAAAGCTTGGAACGGCTATGAGAGCAAGCGCAATTGACCAGGATGCAGCAAGGTTGATGGGCATCAACGTTGATAAAATTATTATGACAACGTTTATTATAGGTTCGTCTTTGGGTGCAGTCGGTGGTTTGTTTATCGGTATGTACTATAGAGGTATTTATTTCAATATGGGTTGGATATACGGACTTAACGCTTTTGTTGCTGCGATTATAGGCGGTATAGGTAATATTCCAGGAGCAATGCTTGGTGGTATGTTGCTTGGAATATTTAACGCTTTGATTTCGGGTTACTTGTCCAGTAGTTGGGCATTGGCTTTAACCTATGTTCTACTTATAATAATTATGATTTTCAGGCCGACGGGAATCTTAGGCGAAAGAGTGGCGGAGAAGGTGTAATGAATAAAAAATACTTATCTTATGGAATATTTTTTCTCATTTTGCTCATCTTGCCGTTTTTTTTAAGTTCAAGATGGGTATCCGTTGCTACAACGTTTCTTATTTATTCTGCTGTTGCACTTAGTCAGGATATAGTTTTGGGAAGAGCCGGAATGTTTAATATGGGTCATGCCCTGTTCTTTGGACTTGGAGCTTACTCGACTGCAGTCTTAAATACGGTTTATGGAGTTCCTATTTTATTAACCATACCGGTTGCTATAATATTACCCTTGGTGTTTGGCATATTGCTTGCTGCTCCAATTGTTCACTTAAGGGGTGATTATCTGCTTGTTACAACAATAGGGTTTAACATAGTTTTCACACAGGCGCTTAAAAATAACATATTCGGTGTAACCGGCGGTCCAAATGGAATATTCGGTATCGATGTTCCTAAGATTTTTGGTTATAGCTTTTCTTCTCAAACATCAATTTATTTTATGGCTTTTGGTTTGCTTTTGCTTACGCTATTTATCATAAGAAATCTTGAAACAAGCAAGACGGGTAGAGCACTGCACTACTTAAACGAAGATTCTTTAGCAAGTGAATGTGTGGGTATTAATACAAGATTTTACAGATTATTCGCTTTTGGATTATCGGCTGCAATAGCCGGTTTGGCCGGTGTTGTTTTTGCTGTTCAATTTTCTGCTGTTAGTCCCGAAGCATTTAACTTCTTACAATCTGTGCTATTCTTTACGATTGTATTGGTTGGTGGACCTTCTTCTATTGAAGGTGTTCTGCTTGGAACATTTTTTATGTTTGTTTTGCCTGAGATATTTAGACAATTTGCGGAAGCAAGATATCTGATATTTGGTGTTGCTATGATTCTTATTATGATTTGGAGACCTAAGGGTATTTGGCCTGCAAAATTCGGAAGAATACCAAAATACGTTTTTAAGGATTAGTAATATGGCGCTTCTTGAGTTAAAAGATGTTACAAAGATTTTCGGTGGTTTGATTGCCGTAGATGGTTTAAGTATGAGTATAGAAAAAGGTCAAATATACGGCGTTATAGGGCCAAACGGTGCTGGAAAAACTACAGTGTTTAACTGCATAACCGGTGTTTATAAACCCGAGAAGGGTAGAATAATATTTAACGGCAAGGATATAACAGGTTTATCGTCTCATACTATAGCAAATTTAGGAATAGTTAGGACATTTCAAACAATCAGGCTTTTTGGAGAAATGAGTGTTGCCGAAAATATTATGTCGGGAAGGCATTCTAAAAGTAAACAACATTGGTGGCACGGTATATTTCATACACCCTTTTCCAATAAGGACGAAAAGGAAAATTGGCTTAAGGTAAAGGAATATATGGAACTGTTTGACCTTATGCCTTATGCTACTTTGTCGGCAACAAGTCAGCCTTATGGAGTGCAAAGAAAGATAGAAATGGCAAGAGCTTTAGCTACAGAGCCTGAACTTTTAATTTTGGATGAACCTGCTGCGGGATTGAACGATAAGGAGAGACTTGAACTTGTAGACACCATAAGAAAAATTAGAGACGATATGGGCATAACGGTTCTTTTAATTGAACATAATATGGACCTTGTTATGAGCTTGACGGAGTATATTAGCGTTTTGAGTTTCGGCAAAAAAATAGCTGAAGGGTTGCCAGAAGAGATACAAAACAATCCAAAGGTCATAGAAGCATACTTAGGCCGCGAAGAGGACGATGATGAGTGAAAAAGAAATACTATTAACCGTTGAAGATTTAAAGGTTGCATACGGCAGTATAGAAGCTGTTAAAGGCATATCTTTTGAGGTTTACAAAGGTGAAGTTGTTACTATCCTTGGCGCAAACGGTGCTGGTAAAACGACTACACTGAGAACAATAAGCGGGCTTTTAAAAGCAAAATCGGGTAGTATAAGGTATAAAAATCTTGAGTTGACATCTCTTCCGGCTCATGAAATTGTTGCCTTAGGTATTAGTCAGTCTCCGGAAGGTAGAAGGGTGTTTGGAACACTGACTGTTGAAGAAAACTTAAAACTTGGCGCATACACCAAAAAAACCTATAACAACGCTACGCTGACATGGATATATGAACTTTTTCCAAGGCTTCTTGAAAGGAAAAATCAATTAGCTGGAACGCTGTCCGGCGGTGAACAGCAGATGTTGGCAATGGGTAGGGCTTTGATGAGTGAACCTGAAATGCTTCTTTTGGATGAGCCGAGTTTGGGACTTGCTCCTGTTTTGGTAAAGACTATTTTTGATACGATAAAACAGATTAAACAGTCGGGCGTTACGGTTTTGCTTGTTGAGCAGAATGCGAAAGCCGCTTTAAAGCTTGCTGATAAGGGCTATGTTTTAGAAGTTGGAAAAATGGTAGCACAAGGTTCTTCAAAAGAACTTTTAGAATCTCCTGAAATTCAAGAAGCCTATCTGGGCAAGAAAAAATAATAAATTAGGATTGGACAAGCATTTGCCCAATCCGTTTTTGTTTTTTAGTTTTTCTTTAATAAATCTGTATCCCTATTTTCTACAGCATCCTTAATTTTATCTAATACAGTTTTATCTTCGAGTGTAGATAAATCCTGTTTTAATTCTTTACCTGCTGCTATATCCCTTAAAACCCTTCTCATCACCTTTCCTGAACGTGTTTTTGGTAGCGCATCTACAAATACTATTTCGGATGGTTTGGCTATTGGGCTAACTAAATCCCTAACATATTCCCTTAACCTTCTAACTATCTCATCGTGCTTTGTTTTATCTATTCCTTCTTTTGGTACGACGAAGGCAAATACCTCTTCTCCTGTTATTTCGTTTGGTTTTCCAACAACGGCTGCTTCTGCTACCATATTGCAAGATGTGAGCGCACTTTCAATTTCGGCACATCCTATTCTGTGAGCTGATACGTTTACAACATCGTCAGCCCTTCCTTCCATCCAGAAGTATCCATCTTCATCTTTGTATGCCATATCGCCTGTATAGTAATATTTATTATTGAATTTTTCCCAGTAGGATTTAACGTAGCTTTCATCGTCTTTCCATAACGTCCTTACCATTGATGGCCACGGTTTTTTTATAACCAAAAAACCCGTTTCCTTTGGCTTGGTGATTGTGTTGCCTTCTGCATCTACTATATCTGGAAAGATTCCCGGTACAGGTATGCCGACAGAACCCGGTTTTTGTGGGACTACAGGCAGAGACGATATCATATGCCCTGCAGTCTCTGTTTGTCCGTATGCGTCAATTATCGGGCATTTTTTATTGCCTATATGTTCGTAGTACCACAACCATGCAGCTTCGTTTAGACGCTCGCCGCCTGTAGTTAAGAGTCTTAAGGATGATAAATCGTGATTTTTAGTATATTTTTCTCCATATCTCATCAAAGCCCTAATAGCCGTTGGTGCTGTATACATCACATTTATTCTATATTTTTCAACAAGATACCACCATTGATCGGGTGATGGATATGTAGGCATTCCTTCATATAGAAATGTTGTAGAGCCTATGGATAAAGGTCCATAAAGCGTATATGAATGTCCAGAAATCCAGCCTATATTTGCTGTTGACCAGAATGTGTCTTCTTCCTTTAAATCAAACACCCATCTTGCGGTTAAAATTCTCCACAATAGATATCCTGCCGTCGTATGAACTACACCTTTGGGTTTGCCGGTTGAGCCTGATGTATACATTATGAATAAAGGGTCTTCAGCTTTCATACTTTCTGCTTCGCAGTGCGGTTTTGCATAATCTTGGTCGCTCATCAAATCTTGCCACCAAAAATCTCTCAATGTTTTCATAGGAACATCTCTTTGTATATGGCGAGCAACTACCACATATTTTACATTTTTCAGTTCTCTTATTGCATCGTCCACATGTTCTTTTAATGGAATGGTTTTGCCGCCTCTAAATCCACCGTCTGCCGTAATTACTATATTTGAATTTGCATCCACAATCCTTTCTCTTAAAGCATTGGCAGATAAACCGGCAAAAACAACCGAGTGAATTGCGCCTATCTTTGCACAGGCAAGCATTGCGATAGGTAGTTCGGGAATCATCGGCATATAAATTACAACTACATCACCCTTTTTTGTTCCTAAGGTTTTTAATACATTTGCGAATTTATTGACTTGGAATTGAAGTTCCCTGTAAGTTAGAACACGGCTATCGCCTTTTTCATTTTCCCATAGTATTGCAGCCCTATTTTTCCTTCTTGTTGTAACGTGTCTATCAACACAGTTGTAACACATATTTAATTCTCCATCTTCAAAGAACTTAAAGAATGGAGGTTTTGAGTCGTTTAATACTTTTTTATAGGGTTTAAACCATGATATTTCTTTTTTTGCAAAATAATCCCAAAAACCTTCAAAATCTTCTTCTGCCCATTTAATTAATTTTGCATACTCGTCAGGCTTTAGATTTGCGTTGTTGACAAATTCTTTGTTGGGTTCTATGGGTATAATATTATTGACACTGCTATCATTTTTCATTTTACACCTCCTTAATTTATTATTTAGTAGACCTTTATTTATGAAATACTTGTTTATTTTTTACAAAAAATATTAAGAAATGTCAAATAAAAGAGATATTAAAAAAATGGACAAGCGCTGAAATGTCTTTCATTTATCATTTGTAAAGACATATCGACATCTTCACACTCTTTTTTGGCATACGGGCATCTTGTTCTAAATCTACATCCGGTTGGCATATTGGTGGGCGATGGTATTTCACCTTTTGGTATAATTTTTTTCTTTTTAAAGTTAGGGTCTGGAACAGGAATAGAGCTCATAAGTATTTGTGTATAAGGGTGGTGAGGGTTTTCAAACAACTCTTTTGTTGGCGCTATTTCCACTATCTTACCCAGATACATAACGGCTATATTTTCACAGATATACTTTGCGCTTGCCAAGTCGTGTGTTATGAAAAGAAAAGCCAAGTCATACTCTTTTTTGATTTCAAGCATCAATTGAAGCACTTGAGAGCGCACAGATACGTCAAGCATCGCAGTCGCTTCGTCGGACACTATGAATTTAGGGTTTGTTATGATTGCCCTTGCAATAACGACTCTCTGCCTTTGACCGCCCGATAGTTGTTTTGGGTATCTATTAAAAAATTCTTTTGCGGGTATGAGATTAACCTTTTCGAATATTTCCAAAACCCTTTCTTTTCTTTCTTTGGGTGTTCCTATATTGTGTATTTCAAGCGGATGTATCACAGATTTGCCTATGGTCATATATGGATTTAAAGACGCCATAGGGTCTTGGAATATTATTTGGAAATTTCTTCTTTCTTTTCTTAATTCGTTTTCTGTTAGATTTATTATATTTTTTTTGCCAATTTCAATTTTGCCGTCTGTGGGTTCGATTAGTCTTATGATTGAGCGTCCTACGGTTGTTTTTCCGCTTCCCGATTCGCCTACAAGCCCTAAAGCTTCTCCTTTTTTTATAGAAAAAGACAAATCATCGACTGCTTTTACCATAGGCTTTTCTTTTTTGAGAAATGCTTCAAGCCACGGTAATTTTAACGGAAAATATTTTTTTAAGTTTTTTACAACTACAACATTATCCGCCATACAGCCAACACCTAACTTCTCTGTTATCAACATTAAATATCGGGGGTTCTTCCTTATCGCAAATATCCTTTTTATATGGGCATCTGTCTTTAAATCTACAACCTCTGGGAATGTTCTTTAAATCTGGGAGACTGCCAGGTATGTATCTTAATTCCATATCGCCTATTTTAATATTAGGGACAGATTTTAATAATAGCTGTGTGTACGGATGGAGCGGGTTAGCATAAAGGTTTTGAACGTCGGCATACTCTACGACTTCTCCTGCATACATAACCACTACGCTGTCTGCAACTTCGGCAACTACGCCCAAATCGTGGGTTATGAGTATTATGGACATATCCTTTGTTTGTTTTAGATTTTTTAAGACACTCATAATCTGTTCTTGGACAACAACATCAAGAGATGTGGTTGGTTCATCGGCTATTAAAACGGATGGCTTTAGAGCTATTCCTAAAGCTATCATGACCCTTTGTCTCATTCCGCCTGAAAATTCAAATGGGTAGTTATCCAATCGCTTTTTGGATACGCCTACGGATTCAAGGGCGTCTTCTGCAATTTGTTTCATCTCTTCTTCTTTTGCTTTAGGGTTATGAGCCTTTATTAATTCGTAAAAGTGTTCATTTATGCGCATTATAGGGTCAAGCGATGTCATAGGGTCTTGGAAGATGATGGATATATCTTTTCCTCTAATTTGTCTCATCTGTTTATTTGATAGCTCTAAGATATTTTTATTATTGTATATAACATTGCCCTTAATTTTTGCATTGGGCGGCAAGAGCCTTAATATAGCATGTCCGGTTGTAGATTTTCCGCAACCAGATTCACCCACTATACCCAGCGTCTCTTTTGTTTTTACTTTGAATGAAGCGTCTTTTACGGCATAAACGGTTCCGTTTCTTGTTGAATATTCTATGTTTAGATTTTTTACTTCAAGATTTATCAACGTTTTTCACCTATGTTTGGATTAAGATATTCATTTAGCCCTTCGGAAAACATACTAAAGCCCAAAACTATTAGAATGATGGCAAGTCCTGGAAATACGACAAGCCACCAGTCGTTTTGTAATATAAACTGCTGTCCTTTTGATAAATCATATCCCCAATCGGGAGTTGGCGGTGCAATACCCAATCCCAAAAAACTTAAACCTGCTTCTGTCATTATGGCATCTGCTATATTCATTGATAAAACAACAATTGTCGATGGCAGAACATTTGGTAAAATATATTTTGACAGTATCGTTTTCGGCTTTGCTCCTATTGCTTTTGCGCCTTCTACGTATAACTCGGATTTTATTGTAGCAACTTGGCTTCTTATTACTCTGTAGTAGGTGGGTATGTAGACGACTGCTATAGATAAGGATATGTTTATTAAACCCTGACCTAGCATTGCTGCTATTGCTATTGCAAGAATAAGGCCTGGAAAGGTATAAATGGAATCCATAATCATAGTTACTACACTGTCAAGTTTTCCGCCTACATAACCCACTATCAAACCTGTAGGTATACCTATGGCGGCTGCTATTATAGTAGCTATGAATGCTATCGAAAAAGCCATTCTCGAACCATATATAACCCTGCTAAAAACATCATATCCTAAATTATCCGTTCCCATAATATGTCCTACTTGAGGCGGAAGTAATTGCGCACCTGTAGGTTTAATCGGGCTGTAAGGCGCAATATATGGTGCAAAAACAGCCATAATTATAAATATAACAAGTAAAAATAGACCTATTAAAAACATAACACCAGATGAATCACCGATAAGTTGTTTTATATTTTTTCCTAATTTTTCACTAATCATTTTAATATCTAATCCTTGGGTCTATCCAAGCGTTAATAATATCGACCAATATGCTTATTATCGATACGAAGAACGCAAAAAAGACTATTGCTCCCTGAATTGCGGGAAAATCCCTGTAACTTATTCTTGTAATTAAATAATTGCCTATGCCTGGCCATGAAAATGTAGTTTCAGTCAGTATGGCACCGGCAAGCAATAGAGCAAACTGCAAACCCATTATGGTTAAAATAGGTGGCATTGCATTCTTTAAGGCGTGTTTAAAGAGAACCTTTTTTTCTGTTGCTCCACGCGCTCTTGCTGCTGTTACGTATTGACTCGATAATGATAGAAGAACGTTTGATCTGACCATTCTTACAAATATACTCGATATAACTATGCCAAGTGTAACGGATGGCAAGATTAAGTGTCTCACTGTGTCTATGAATACCTCAAATTCTCCATTTAAAAGAGAGTCTATTGTATAAATGCCGGTGTATATGTGGTCTGGTATCATAAATGGCGCAGACCTTCCAGATACTGGCAGCCAATGTAACCAAACACCAAAAATCAACTGTAACATTATACCAAACCAAAAGACTGGAAAAGAATATACGAATATGGAATAAACCCTTGCAAAAATATCCACGGGTTTACCAAAATTGTATGCTGCGTATGTGCCCATAAATATTCCAATAAATACAGCTACAATCATGGCATATAGTGTGAGTTCAAATGTTGCTGGAAATTTTTGTAAAAGTTCCTGCAGAACAGGCAGAGACGTGTATGTTGATATTCCAAAATTTCCTACGGCTATGTGTGAGAGATATACGAAGTATTGAATGATGATAGGTTTGTCTAAGCCCATCTGATGCTCCATGGCGTGAATGACTTCTGGTGGTGCTTTTGGTCCAAGCATTGCCAAAACAGGATTACCTGGCAATACTCTTAAAACAAAGAACACTATCGTTAAAATTATTAAAATCATTGGTATGGATAAAAGAATTCTCGTTAAAATGTAGGTTTTTAGCTTCATAAATCCTTCACGTACGTCGCATACATTTTACACAAAAAAAGGAGTCTAATTAGACTCCTTTTTAAAAGTTGTTGCATATTATCATATTTTATTTTGATAGTAAATAGTATCTGAAAATTTGAACAGGGTCCATAACAATTCCTTTTATGTTGGGTTTTGCAACAACCTGTTGCTGTCCTTGGAATAGCGGAATGTAAGGTGCTTCTTTTACCATCATATCTTGAACCTTGTAATAAAGTTTTGCTCTTTCTTTTTCATTGCTGATAGCCCTTGCTTTTATAAGCAATTTATCCATGGCTTTGTTTGAATAAAAAGAACCCATACCTGGACTTGCAGATGTTTGTAAAAATGGCCACATATAATCGTCTGGGTCAAAGTAATCAGGATACCATCCAAGCAAGAACATACCCATCACGCCCTTTGTCCAGTAATCTACGTATGTTGCCCATTCTGCATATTTTACATTACACTTGACTAAACCGGTTTTTTCAAATTGATTTTTGAGCATTAAGGCAACATCAGATTCAGTAGAGCCGTAATGGCTTGGCGAATACCAAAGTGTAATACTCAATGGTTTTTCTTTTGAGTATCCCAACGCTTTTAGTTTATCTATAGCTGTTTTTAGATTGTAGTGTGGCATAACATCTTTATGTCCCCACATACCGGCTGGAATGAGTGTATAAAGCGGAGTAACCTGACCTTTAAATATCTCTTTTGCAAGCTGAGCTCTGTCTACAGCATATGATAGTGCTTCTCTTAATTTTGGATTGTCAAATGGTTTTGCTTTTGCGTTAAAGACTATCTCTCTAATAAAAGGGCTATTTCCTATATATGTCTTGAAATTTTTATCCTTCTGAATCTGGCTTAACTGCTGAGGCAAAAGCGTTCTGTATGCAAGCTCTATCTCACCGCCTTTTAAAGCCATATAAAGGTTATTTGCTTCTCTATAAATCTTGATTAAAATGATAGGAGTTTTTGCTTTTTCTCCGTAGTAGTTGGGATTTCTTACAAGCTCTATCTGTTGGCCTCTGACAAGCTTTTTAATCATATAAGGTCCGCTTGCTATGGGCAAACCGTTATATACTTTGTCAGCTGGATATACTTTTGGATCAACAGGATATGAAATGCTAAACGCCAATATGCTTATAAACGGAGCATAGGGATATTTAAGTGTAATTTGGAGCGTATTTTTATCCAGTGCCTTTACGTCTTTTACGACATCGGCAAGCAAAAAAGATGGGTTTTGTTTGAGCCTTATAACCCTTTTCATAGAAAATTCATAGGTTTTTGCGTCTATTGGGTCTCCATTTGAGAATTTCAAACCTTTTTTTAGTTTGAATGTATAAACCTTTCCGTCTTTTGATATTTTCCAACTTTCTGCCATATCGGGCACTATTGTTGTTGTTCCTGGAATGTATTTAACCAATCCGCCCATAATATTTTGCAAAATATTAATTGAGAAATATTCATAGGCTTTTGCAGGGTCAAGCGATGTGATTTTGTCTGTAGTGCCAGAGATGATGTAATTTTTCTTTTGCATAGCAAAACTGTTTGAGCCAAATGTAATTAGTAA
>JAMOQJ010000065.1 GCA_027064065.1 Desulfurellales bacterium | reverse complement strand
CAATAAGAAAAGGAGGCAAAAAGCGCCTCCAAGGAGTTCGGAAAGGATTAGTCAGATTTTAATCAACTGCTCTATCTTGATATTTGCGTTCTGTAGTGTTTCTACTATTTTTATGATTCTATTTAGAAGCTCATAAATATTAACGATTCTTTTTGTCAAATCATCTATAACGTCAGTGTGTTCATTTATCGCCAAGCTGTTTTCGTTTAAGGATTCTGCTATTTCATTGGAGTCTTGGTTGATGGTCATAAAGATATTTGTGAATTCGTTAAAGTCATCACTTAGTGTTTGAAGAAACTCATATACGTCTTCAACCTTCTGAGCAGTTGTATTCAATTTTGAATTAAAGTCATATAGTATATCCTGTATGCTGTTTGTTAAATTGTCGGTTTTTGTTGCCAATTTTTTTATTTCATCCGCAACAACGGCAAATCCTTTGCCTTTTTCGCCTACCCTTGCTGCTTCTATTGCGGCGTTTAAGGCAAGCAGGTTTGTTTGGTTTGCTATTTCAGATATATTGTCTGTGGATTTGTTTATGTCTTCAGAAATTTTTGTAAGCTCTTTTATATTTTCAACAAATTCCTTAATTTCTGATTTTCTGTTTTCTATCTGTTCGTTTCTTTCTGCTACCTTATTTGATATATTGTTTATATTACTATTAAACGAATCAAAATCCGTATTTACTTTGGATACATTTGCAGCCATACCTTTTAGATTGCCTTCCATCTCTTCCAAAGAAGCAGAAAATGTTTTCATTTGATCTTCCAAAAACTCTATATCATATGCAATTATTTTAAAACTTTCTGTCGTTGCTGTTGATAGAAAAGAACTCTTAATAACACCCATAGAAAGCTTTTTTATGGCATTTGCCGTTCTTTGGCTTTTTACTGGTATATTTATGGGCTTTATAGGTTTTTTCTGAGCGCTATTTTCTATATCTTTTTTCTTCCAAAACATAATGTTACCCACTTATCTCATTTATTATATCTGCTCCGCAATTCAAGGAGCTAATCCAATTTAAGAATAGATTTACGCTTTCATTCCTAAAAATTGCACCGTGTTGTGGTGCTATCATCTTAACGTCTAAAGATTTAATTTTGTTTGCGTAATATTTGCATGCGCTTGATGATGCCATATATCTTTTATGAAATCCTTCCATTAATTTCACATGTTCGTTGAAATTGTCCGAATCGACAAATAGATATTTCTTATCATCAGAGAATACAGCTGCGCCTATATCGGCATTGAATACAATTTTTGCTTGTGGGTCGTATAATGTATGATTGCCCGGTGAATGCATGAAGTGGGACGGTATTAATTTATAACTTCCTATTGTTGAACCGCTATCGGCAATACCACTAATTCTTGATAAATCGGATATGCCGAAATGTGGCAAAAATCTTACCCATAAATCGGATATGTAAACTTGAGCATTTGTAACCGAAAGCCACATTGGAATGCCTGAGCTAACATCAGGGTCTTGATGGGAAAAGAAAATATACTCTATATCTTCCAAATCTATGTATTTAGTAACATTTGATACTACCTTAGGAAATATATGGATACCGCCAGGGTCTAATAGCGTTCCTTTATTATTGTCTATTATTAGGTATTGGTTTGTTTGTATAAGTCCGTCTTCAAGTCTTCCCCAACCAAGCCATATAAATTTATGGCTACCGTCATCGTAGAGCACCTCTCCGTTTTCTACATCAACTTCGAAATTTGATTTATCGCAATAGGACATAATCACCTCCTTATACCTTTATTGTTTATTGATAGCACAAAGAGTTAGTGATGTCAATAAACAGAAACTGATATAATTAAGTTGTTTTGACAAAACAAACGCTCTTTTATAATATGCTGTTTGGTTAAAAAAGATTTTTGAAAAGGGGCTTTTTATGGGATTGGATGCAATTGAAGAAAAGATAAAATATGGCGAGCCTATAGATATAAAGGATGCTAAAGAGATATTGTCATCTTTTGATTTGATAAAAATAGGCAAGATTGCAAGAAGTGTAAAATATAAAAAGAGTGATAAAAAGGTCTATTTCGTTTTTAACAAACATATAAACTATACAAATCTATGTGTATCAAAGTGTAAATTTTGTGCATTTTACAGAAACGGAGAAGAAGACGACGCATATACAATGGAGATAGATGATATTATAGAAGAGATAGCAAAAATGCCAAAAGGTATAAGAGAGGTTCACATAGTAGGCGGTCTGCATCCTAACAAGCCATTTTCATATTACGTTGATATGGTATCGTCCATAAAGAAGCATTTTAAGGACATAAACGTAAAGGCTTTTACTGCCGTTGAGATAGATTATTTTTCTAAACTGGAAGGTTTAAGCTATGAAGAAACACTAAAAACGTTGAAAGATGCCGGTTTAGATTCCATGCCGGGTGGCGGAGCAGAGGTGTTTTCAGAAAGGGTAAGAAAAAAACTGTATCCGAATAAGATTCCTTATGAAAAATGGGCAGAAGTTCATAAAATCGCCCACTCTCTAAAAATACCGACAAATGCAACGCTGCTGTTTGGGCATATAGAAACAGACGACGAAATCATAGACCATTTGTTTAAATTAAGGAAGATTCAAGAAGAAACACCGGGTTTTTTGTGTTTTATACCTTTAAGTTTTCATCCGTCAAATACGCCGCTTGAAAAAACGATAGAAAAGGTTGATGCTGTTAAAGAATTAAAGGTTTTGGCTTTATCAAGGATAATTCTCGATAATTTTCCGCATATCAAAGCCTATTGGGTTATGCTGTCTCCTAAGATAGGTCAAATCGGTTTGCACTTTGGAGCTGATGATATAGACGGAACTATAGGTCAAGAAAGGGTAACCCATGCAGCAGGAGCGAAAAGTCCTTTGGGTTTGGCAAAAGATAATATGGTAGGTATGATTAAAAATGCCGGTTTTATTCCTGTTGAGCGTGATGCTTTATATAATGAAATAAGGGTGTATTAATGATTGAATTGTATAAAAAAATAGAAAACGGTGAAAGATTAACTAAAGATGAAGGTGTAAAATTATTAAAAGAAGGTGATTTTTTAAAGCTTGGCGAATTGGCTAACTTAATTAGATTTAGAAAGCATCCAAACAAAACGGTAACATTTATCTTAGATACTAATATCAATTACACGAATGTATGCTATGTAGGATGTTCTTTTTGTGCTTTTTATAGGAATAAAGACGATAAGGATGCATATACTTTAACTATAGAAGAATTGAAAGAAAAGATAGAAGAAGCAGAAAAAAATGGCGTAGAAACAGCTTTGATTCAAGGTGGTCTCAATACAGAATTACCTTATTCATACTATTTAGATATGGTAAAAGAGTTGTCGAAAAGCTCCGTTCATGTGCACGCCTTTTCACCGCCTGAGATAGATTTAATGTCAAAAATATCTAAAAAGAGCATAAAAGAAGTGCTTATTGACTTAAAAAATGCCGGTTTGACAACGATACCTGGCGGTGGAGCGGAAATTTTATCAGAACGGGTAAGAAAAAGAATATCGCCAAAAAAGATAGATACTGCAAGATGGCTTGAAATAATGGAAGAGGCTCATAATTTAGGCATTAAGACAACCGCAACCATGATGTTTGGTCATATTGAAACAGATGAAGATATAATAGAGCATCTGTGCAATGTAAGAAAACTACAAGACAGAACAAACGGTTTTAGGGCATTTATAGCTTGGGATTTTAAAAAGGAGAATAATGAGCTTGGGAAAAGGGTTGATAGGGTTACTTCTGGAATTGATTATTTAAAGATAGTTGCCATATCAAGAATAATGCTCGATAATTTTGACAATATTCAAGCGTCTTGGGCGTCTCAGGGAAAGGATGTGGGTGAAGTGGCTTTGCATTTTGGCGCAAACGATATGGGAAGTATGCTTATAGAAGAAAACGTTATGAGACAGGCAGGCTTTAGGGCTGAATCAACAGTTGAAGAAATATCTAATATCATAAGAAAAAGCGGTTTTGAGCCGGCGCTAAGAACAACCGACTACAAAATCGTAAAATATTTATAGAAGTGTAATTTTTTGCTTGCAATCCTTTTTAAAGTTTGATATACAGTTAGCCATTATGAGAAAAGGCAGTAATTTGTTGGGTAGAGTTTTTTCCTATAGCTTTTATGCATATTACTTTTGGTTTTATAAGGAACGGTCTACCTGACGACTAATGCGCTTTTCGTTTTACTTGAAGCCGTTTAGGTAGGCCAAAAAAGCTTACCTAAACGGTTTTTTTTTGGTCAAAAATTGAATTGGGAGGTAGTTGATATGATAGTTGTAATGAAGAAAGGTTCAAAGGAAGAAGATGTTTCAAGGGTTAAAGAGCGCATTGAAGATATGGGATTAGAAGCCCATATATCAAAAGGCAGCGAAAGAACGGTAATTGGTGTGGTTGGTAGTTTGGATAAGGATAAGCTGAGCTTAGACCCTATTGCTACGCTGTCTTTGGATGAAGGAGTAGATAGGGTATATTCTGTAACAAAGCCATACAAGCTTGCATCGAGAGAAAATAGAGAAGAAAATACGATAGTAAAGGTTGGCAACGTTGAAGTAGGCGGTGATAATTTTACAATAATAGCGGGCCCTTGCTCGGTTGAAAGTAAAGAGCAGATGATGGAAACTGCCTTAGGTATAAAGGAATGTTCAGCTCATATGTTAAGGGGCGGTGCATTCAAACCGAGAACTTCTCCATACACATTCCAAGGGTTGGGTGAAGAAGGGTTAAAACTTTTAAAAGAAGCATCAGATGCAACAGGTATGCCTATTGTAACGGAAGTTATGAATCCGAAAGATTTGGATGTTGTTTTAAGATATGCAGACGTTTTGCAAATTGGAGCAAGAAATATTCAAAACTTTTCTCTTTTAAAACTTGTGGGTCAAACCGATAAGCCTGTTTTATTAAAAAGAGGAATGTCTACAACCATACAGGAGTTCTTGATGAGTGCCGAATATGTTATGAGTGAAGGCAACGCCGATGTAATTCTTTGTGAAAGGGGTATAAGGACATTTGAAACGGCAACAAGGAGTACGCTTGATATATCCGCAGTGCCTGTTTTAAAGAAGGAAACACATCTACCTGTTTTAATAGACCCGTCCCACGCTGCAGGTAAAAGAGATTATGTGCCTGCACTATCAAAAGCCGCAATTGCTGCTGGCGCTGACGGACTATTGATAGAAGTGCATTATAAGCCTGAGATTGCCGTCTCTGATGCTGCTCAACAGCTTAACATACCTGAATATTGTTCGCTTGTAAAAGAATTAAAGGATATAGCAAAAGCTGTAGGTAAAGTAATAAACTAACTAATTGACAATCAGAGCCTCTTCGTTATATATTACTTCTAATTTTGACGTAAATGGAAGGTTGCTATGAAGGAAGTAAATGTAGGTTTATTGGGTGTTGGAACAGTAGGAAGCGGTGTTGTAAAGATTTTAAACGACAACGCGGAAATTATTAAGAAGAGGCTCGGTTTTGATTTAAAGCTCAAAAGGGTTTGCTCTAAAAGTGTAGATGATGATGTAAAGGAGATTGTAAAGGATATCTTTACTGACTCGTATGAGGATTTATTTAAAGACGACATAGATATAGTGGTTGAACTTGTAGGCGGATATGATTTTCCAAAAGAATTTATTTTAAAAGCCATAGAGCATGGAAAAAGCGTTGTAACGGCAAACAAAGCCCTACTTGCCCGTTACGGTTTTGAGATATTTTCTAAAGCCTTTGATAAAAAGGTTGATGTTGGGTATGAAGCATCCGTCGCAGGCGGTATACCCATAATAAAAGCTGTCAAGGAATCGCTTTCAGCAAATAATATTCAATACATTAAAGCTATTGTGAATGGGACGTGTAATTATATACTCACTGAGATGGAAAAAAGTCAGGCGGATTTTGAAAGCGTTTTAAAAGACGCTCAAGAAAAGGGATTTGCTGAAGCTGACCCAACCTTTGATATTGACGGCATAGATTCGGCGCATAAGATGGCTATATTAAGCTCTATATCTTTTGGTGATAATGTTGTAGAAAGCGATGTGTTTACCGAAGGCATAAGGGATATTACGCTTTTGGATATTAAATTTGCATCTGAATTTGGCTATAAAATTAAATTATTGGGTATGACAAGACTAATTGATAACAAGATTGATGTAAGGGTTCATCCTACGATGGTAAGAAAAAGCGATGTTCTTGCTAATACCGACGGTGAATATAACGCAATTAAAGTAAAGTGCGATATGGATGATGATACCGTTTATGTAGGTAAAGGTGCGGGAAGTTTGCCGACAGCTAGTGCTGTTGTTGCTGATTTAATGGATATAGCAAGAAACATAAGGCACGATTCCCACTTAAGAACTCCTTTAATGTCTTTTCCATTTAATTACGTTAAAAAGAGAGAAATTGTTGATGTAAACGAACTTGAGATGGATTATTATATACGCTTTAGTGTTGAAGATAGTGTAGGTGTTTTATCAAAAATTTCCGGTATTTTGGGAGACAACAATATTAGTATAAAAAGCGTTGTTCAGCTGAATAAAGGCGAAGGTTGGGTGCCGTTGATTGTTGTAACCCATAAGGCAAAAGAAAAAAATATGCAAAATGCTCTTAAAGCAATACATAAACTTGATGTTATAAAAGATAAAACGCTACTTATAAGGATAGACGATGAGTGATAAATTATGGGGTGGTAGATTTTCAAAATCGACCGACAGTTTGATGGAGCGATTTTCAGAATCCATAAGCTACGACAAAAGACTATATAAATACGATATAGAAGGTTCTATTGCCCATGCCAAGATGCTTGCAAAACAAGGTATCATATCCGACGATGAAGCAAAAACTATAGCCGATGCGCTCAAAGAGATAGAAAGACTTATAGATGAAGGTAAATTTGAATTTAGCATAAAAGACGAAGATATACACATGAATATAGAGCGCAAACTTATAGAGATTGTGGGTAGCGTTGGTGGAAAACTGCATACAGCAAGGAGTAGAAACGACCAGATAGCCTTGGATATACGTTTGATGTTAAGGGATGTTTCTATCCATATAATTGATAGGTTGAATGTTTTATTAAAAGAGATTGCCCAGCTTGCTAAAGATAATATTGATATTGTAATGCCGGGTTTTACCCATATGCAACATGCTCAACCGGTTCTTTTTTCCCACTATATTTTGGCATATTACGAAAAATTCAAAAGGGATAGGGATAGATTTAGGGATACGCTAAAACGTATAGATGTATTGCCGCTTGGAAGCGGTGCGTTAGCAGGAACGAGTTTTCCGATAGACAGGCGTTTTGTTGCGGAAGAGTTAAGATTTTCAAAGATATCAAGAAACTCTATGGATTCTGTGTCCGATAGGGATTTTGCTATCGAATTTTTAAGTGATATAGCAATTTGCGCGATGCATGCTTCCAGATTTGCCGAAGAGATGGTTATCTTTTCTTCTTCAGAATTTGATTTTTTTGATTTGCCCGATGAGTTTTGCACAGGCTCAAGCATAATGCCGCAAAAGAAAAACCCAGATGCGATGGAGCTTGTGAGAGGAAAAACGGCAAGAACGTATGGTAATTTAGTTCAGCTAATGGTTTTAATGAAGTCTTTGCCTTTAACATACAATAGGGATATGCAGGAAGATAAGGAATCGGTATTTGATTCCGTTGATACTATTATAGATGTTCTTGATATATTGATTAAATTTATACCTAATATAAAACCCAAGACAAAGAACCTTGAAAAGGCGCTTGAAGAAGGGTTTATAACGGCAACAGATTTGGCAGACTATCTTGCCAAGAAGGGTATGCCGTTTAGAGACGCCCATAAGGTTGTAGGCAATATAGTAGCGTATGCCGAAGAAAAAAATAAAAAATTGGACGAGCTTTCTTTGGATGAACTTAAAAAGTTTTCCGATTTCATAGAATCGGATATCTTTGAAATACTTAGTTACAAAAACGCCGTTAATTCAAGAAAAAGCTACGGTGGAACGGCAAAAGAGAATGTTTTATCCGTTTTAAGTGAGATAGAAAAAGAACTTAAAAATGATAGAACGGGCAGCGAGATAGAATGTCCAAGGTGTTCATATCCCGTAAAGATTTATAAAAACCCTATACCTACGGTGGATATTATTATAGAAATAGATAAAAAGGTTTTGCTTATAAGAAGAAAAAACGAGCCGTTTGGATGGGCAATCCCCGGCGGATTTATAGATTTTGGCGAATCTGCCGAAGATGCAGCAATTAGAGAAGCAAAAGAAGAAACCGGTTTGGATATAACCATCGAAGGGTTGCTTGGTGTATATTCCAAGCCAAATAGAGACCCAAGAACCCATACCATAAGCACGGTTTTTTATGCCAAGGCTTTAGGTGATATTAAGGCTGGGGATGATGCTTTAGAAGCAAAACTATTTGGAAGAAACGAGTTGCCTAACGATATAGTTTTTGACCATAGAGATATTCTTAAAGATTATTTTGAAAAGACACATAGTAATGAATAGCTACACACTGCTTAGCGTAAAAGGAGATAAAAAAAAACTTAACATCAAAAAAAAATGTTTTGAAAATAAGATTGTTTACATAAAAGATATACAGCTTAGACAGTCCACTAAAATTATTTTAGAAAATCGAAACATTATTTCGTACGAAGAGATAAAGTCTTTCTTATTTCCTTCTTTATCAAATTTATATAACCCTTTTCTTTTAAAGGATATGGATATTGCCGTAGATAGAATAATTAGAGCGATATCCAAAAAGGAAAGGATTTTTGTAGTCGGCGATTACGATACTGATGGTGTAACATCAACGAGTCTCTTATTGAAGTTTTTTCAAGAATTAGGAATAGATGCCTATTTTTATATACCAAAAAGAGATAATGGTTATGGCTTAAGTTTGGATGCTATAAAGAGAGCTATAGAATATAAAGCGAAGCTGTTAATAACTGTGGATAATGGTATAACAAGCTTAAATGAGGTAGAGTTTGCAAAAACAGTTGGTATTGATGTTATAGTTACAGACCATCACGAACCTCAAGATGAACTGCCAAAAGCTTATGCTGTTGTAAATCCGAAAAGGAAGGATTCTAAATTTCCTTTTAGGGAATTGTCTGGTGTTGGTGTTGCATTTAATCTTGTTATGGCTTTAAGAAATAAACTGAGAAGTATGAATTTTTTCGATACAAACAATCAGCCAAATCTAAAAAAATATCTTGACTTAGTAGCTTTAGGAACATTAGCCGATATAGTTCCTTTGTTGGATGAAAACAGAATTTGTGTAAAGTTTGGTTTGTCTAATGAAGGACCGTCTTGTGTGGGTTTGGAATCCTTAAAAAAGGTTTCGGGTATAAATGGGAGTTTAACATCAAGAAACGTTGGTTTTTCCATAGCTCCGCGTATAAATGCAGCAGGAAGGCTCTACGATGCTTCGATTGTGGTCGATATGTTTATGAAAGATAATAAAGAAGAAGCCGAAGAAATAGCAAACAGGCTTGATGAGATAAACAAAGAAAGAAGAAGGCTTCAAACCCAAATAGTATCGGAGATAGAAAAAGATATAGAGAATGTTAACGATTCTGTGATTGTTGCTTCCAAAAAAGGGTGGCATAGAGGAGTGATAGGAATAGCTGCAAGCACCATATCTTACAAATATTCTAAACCAACAATAATAATAAGCGAGATGGATGGGTTAAGCGTTGGTAGCGGCCGTAGTGCATCAAATATAGACCTTTTTAGCTGTGTGTTGGAAACAAGCGATATTCTTGAGCGTTTCGGCGGGCATAAAATGGCTGTGGGTATAACAATAAAAAATGAACTAATAGATACCTTTAGAGATAAAATAAATGAAATAGTTGAAGAAAGATATGGAGAGCAGGAGTCTATAGGTGGATATGATGTTGATTGCGAAACATCTCTTAATATTTTTGATAGGAGTTTTTTGGAAGAACTGTCAAAATTAGAACCCTACGGACCGTCCAATGAAGAGCCATTATTCCTTGTAAGACATGCATTAATAAAGGATAAAACCATGATTTTAAACAAGTATCCTAAATATCTGGTGAGCGATGGAGATGTGAGTATATGGATGGTTGCGTTTGAGCAGGGTATAAATCTTGATGTGGGTTATGTTTATGATATAGTTTTTACGGCTAAGATGAATAACAACTATATGTCTTTTACTATTAAAGACGCTTTTTTATCTAAACTAAGGGGGTAATAAGTGAAGCTATCTGAAAATGCGCTTGTTGTATTAAAGAGTAGATATCTGCAAAAAAATAAAGACGGAGAAATTGTAGAAACACCTGAAGAATTGATTAGTCGGGTTGCTTCTTTTATAGCTCAAGCTGACAAGAATTATCAAGCATCAAAAAAAGATATAGAAAAAACCCAAGAGTCATTTGAGTATGTAATGAGTGAATTAAAATTTTTACCCAACACGCCAACGCTTGTTAATGCAGGTAGGCCGTTGGGCCAATTGTCGGCATGTTTTGTTTTGCCTGTTGATGATTCTATGGAGAGCATATTTGACGCAGTAAAATCGACTGCTTTAATCCATAAATCGGGCGGTGGAACGGGATTTTCATTTTCAAGACTACGCCCTAAAAACGATATAGTTTCTTCAACTATGGGTGTGTCCAGCGGTCCTATATCGTTTATGAAGGTTTTTGATTGTGCAACGGAAGCGATAAAACAGGGTGGCGTTAGGCGCGGAGCGAATATGGGTATCTTAAGGGTAGACCACCCGGATATTTTAGATTTTATCCACTGCAAAGAGAGTGAGAATGCCATAAACAACTTCAATATATCCATAGCGATAACTGATAGGTTTTTGGATGCTTTGGAGAATGATGATGAATATGAGTTGATAAATCCGAGAAACGGAGAGATTGTAAGCAGACTAAAAGCAAGTTTTGTTTGGGATGAAATAGCGCATGGAGCGCATAAAAACGGAGAGCCTGGGATAGTTTTTATAGATAGAATCAATAAATATCATCCATTAAGCGAAGATGTCGGAAAAATCGAAGCAACAAATCCTTGCGGAGAGCAGCCGCTTTTGCCATATGAGTCATGCAATTTGGGCTCTATCAATCTCGGCAAATTTGTTAAGGATAAAAAGATAGACTACGACGAGTTGGCAAATGTTACAAAGATAGCCGTTCATTTTTTAGATAACGTTATCGATATGAATAAATACCCGATAAGTCAGATTGAAGAAAACACCAAAAAGAACAGAAAAATCGGTTTAGGCGTTATGGGTTTTGCCGATTTGTTGATTGATTTGGGCATTCCATACGATTCGGAAGATGCCGTAGCGCTTGCAAAAGAAGTAATGGGATTTATACAAAAAACATCAAAAGATGCATCAAGTGAGTTAGCAAAGGTTAGAGGAAACTTTCCAAATTACGACTATAGTGTATATGCAAAAGAAAAGATTCCAATGAGAAATGCTACCACTACAACCATAGCGCCTACAGGTTCTATATCGATGATAGCTGATGCATCAAGCGGCATAGAGCCGATATTCGCTTTGGCTTACTATAAACAGGTGTTGGATGGAAAGAGATTGCCCTATACATACGAAAGACTATTCAATGCATTAAAGGAAGAAGGCATTTATTCTGATTCGTTAGCCGAAAAAATTATAGAAAACAGAGGAAGTCTAAAAGGAATAGATGCAATACCTGAGCATATAAAAAATGTATTTGTTACGGCTATGGATATAGATTACAAGGCTCACATAGATATACAGGCTGCGTTTCAAGAGTTTACTGACAATGCAGTGTCGAAAACGATAAATATGGTAAACTCGGCAACCGTAAGCGATGTAAAAAACGCTTATAATTATGCATATAAAAAGGGTTTAAAAGGCATAACAATATATAGAGATGGCTCAAGAGAAGTTCAGGTTTTGGTTACGCCGAAGAAAGAAAAACAGAATAAAAACGGATTTGTAAGGCCGCTAACACTTGAAGGCTTTACCGATAAAATTAAAACATCGAGAGGAACGCTTTACGTTACAGTAAATACTGTAGACAATAAACCTATCGAAGTATTTGCAAACATAGGAAAAAGCGGCGGTGATATATCGGCACTGTCGGAAGCTATAGGACGACTGATTTCTATAGCCCTGCAAAATGGTGTTGATGTAAAAAACATTATCAACACGCTTATAAGCATAACAGGAGCTCAGCCAATTTGGAGCAATGGAAAATTGATAAAATCGGTTCCTGACGGTATAGCTCAAATATTAAGAGACCATTTTCAAAAAGTTAGCGATGATAAACAGGTAAAATCTGGAAAGATTACGGGCGAAGAGTGTCCTGAATGCGGTTCGCCGCTTGAAATAGTAGAAGGCTGTGCGGTTTGTAGAAACTGCGGATACTCAAGATGTGGATAAGGAGATGTTGTTATGGATTTTGAGAAAGAAGCACTAAAGCAACTTGACGTTATAAAGAGAGGAATAGCAGAGTTAATAGACGAAAAGGAGCTTAAAGAAAAAATAGTAGATTCTCTAAAGAATAAAAAACCTTTAAGAATCAAAGCCGGCTTTGACCCTACGGCGCCGGATTTGCATCTTGGCCATACCGTTTTAATTCAAAAGTTAAAACAATTTCAAGATTTAGGCCACGACGTATACTTTTTGATAGGTGATTTTACGGGAATGATTGGCGACCCTACGGGAAAAAGCGAAACAAGGAAGGCTTTAACCAAAGAAGAAGTCGAAAAAAACGCAGAAACCTACAAGAGTCAAATATTTAAAATATTGGATAAAGAAAAGACGAAGGTTGTTTACAATTCGCAATGGTGCTCAAAGTTGTCGGCAAGCGATTTAATTAAACTTGCTGCGAGTATGACTGTTGCAAGAATGCTGGAAAGGGATGATTTCTCAAAGAGATTTAATTCAAATAAACCGATTTCCATACATGAGTTTTTATATCCTTTAATTCAGGGATACGATTCTGTTGCTTTGCAAGCCGATGTGGAGCTTGGCGGAACAGACCAAAAATTCAATCTTTTGGTGGGAAGAGAGCTTCAAAAACGTGAAGGACAAAGGCCTCAAAGTGTTCTTATGATGCCCATACTTGAAGGATTAGACGGCGTTAACAAAATGAGCAAATCGCTTGGAAATTACGTAGGTATTACCGATGAACCAAACGATATGTATGGTAAGATTATGTCCATATCCGACGAACTGATGTGGAGATATTACGAACTGTTAAGTGATAGGCATATGGACGAAATAAAACAGATGAAAATCGATGTGGAAAGCGGCAGTTTACATCCAAAAAAAGCTAAAGAAATGTTAGCCTTTGAGATTACGGCAAGGTTTCACGATGAAGACAAAGCAAAAGCCGCAGCAAAATATTTTGAAGAGATGTTTAAGAAAAAGGATATACCGAATGATTTAAAAGAGATTGACTATGACGTTGAAAACGATAGCGTTTGGTTGTGTCAATTATTGAAGGATATATCTTTCGTAAAAAGCACATCCGAAGCAAGAAGGATGATTAAGTCAAACGCCGTTAGTGTAGATTCTGCTAAGATTACCGATGAATCAATAAATCTTGATAAGGGTAAGAGTTATATTATTAAGGTAGGCAAGAAAAAGATAGCAAAGGTTAACCTGGTGTAGTTATGCTTTTGGCTATAGATATAGGCAATACAAACATAGTAATAGGTGTTTTTTTAAAGAATAGATTTTTAAGTTTTCGATTAAGCACGAACCTAAAAACAACACAAGACGAATATTGCATAAATTTGTATAACCTTTTTCATCTCTATTCCATAACGGATAAGCCCTACGGTGCCATTATATCATCAGTCGTTCCGCAGATAACACCAAAGATTCATACAGCCGTAAAGACGGTTTTCGATATAAAGGCTTTGGAAGTAGGTCCCGGCATTAAAACTGGAATGCCCATAAAATACGACAATCCTAAAGAGGTCGGAGCAGACAGAATTGTTAATGCGGTAGGTGCATATGAAGAATTTAAGGATGCTTTGATAGTTATAGATTCAGGAACGGCTGTTACGTTTGATGTCATAAGCAAGAAGGGTGAGTATATCGGCGGAGCAATAGCGCCTGGCATACACATATCGGCTGATGCGTTATCCGAAAAGACGGCTAAATTGCCGAGAGTTACTATACAGCCGCCAAAAGGTGTAATAGGTAAAACGACAATACAGAGCATTCAGTCGGGTTTATTTTACGGCTATATGTCGATGATAGAAGGCATGATAAAAAGAATAAAACAGGAGATGGGAATACCTTGTAAGGTTGTGGCAACCGGTGGAGATAGCGCCATGTTTTATAAGCATCTTGATTTGATAGACTGTTATAGACCTCATTTAACGCTGTTTGGACTAAAGGTTATCTATGAAAAAAACGTATAAGATTACGGTAATAGGCTCTGGGAGTTGGGGAACAGCTCTATCCAATATGTTTGCAAAAAATGGTATCAATACCTGTTTGTATGTAAGAAAAAAAGAGTTATGTAAAGAGATGTACAAAAAAAGAGAAAACAAAAAATATCTACCTGATATTATGCTTACAAAGGAATTAATTATCACAAGCAATGTAGAAGAAGCTATGCAATTTGGGAATATAATATTACTGGCAGTTCCTGTTAAATATTTAAGAGAATCCTTAAGCGGTTTATTAAATCTTGTTAATGATGAGCATATATTTGTTAGTGCTGCAAAAGGTATAGAAAATGATACGTTCTTTAGACCTTCTGAAGTGGTTAAAGATGTTTTAAATGTTAATGACGAACGTTTTGCTGTGTTGAGTGGGCCAAACTTTGCCAAAGAAGTAGCAATGGAATTGCCAACGGCAACGGTGGTTGCTTCTTGTAATAATACGCTTGCCAAGAAGCTGCAGGATGTTTTTAGCTGTAACTATTTCAGGGTTTATACATCGGATGATGTGGTTGGCGTGGAAACTGCAGCGGCAATAAAAAACGTTATCGCTATAGCTGTGGGAATTAGTGATGGATTAGGCTTTGGTAATAATGCAAAGGCAAGCTTAATAACAAGAGGACTTACCGAAATGTCAAGACTTGGTACTATGCTTGGCGCAAAAACCGAAACATTTATGGGGCTTGCCGGTATTGGCGATTTGGTTTTAACATGTACGGGAAATTTGAGTAGAAATAGAAGGTTAGGCATTGAATTATCAAAAAATTTAGATGTTGATTCAATATTAAATACCATGGTTATGGTAGCCGAAGGTGTCAATACGGTAAAATCTGTTTTTATATGGTCTAATAAACATAATGTAGATATGCCTATATCTAATCAGGTGTATGAAATTTTATACAACAGGAAGAATCCTAAGCAAGCTGCTGTTGAGCTTATGAATCGACCACTCAAAGAAGAATCTTTATAGTTAAGTTTTTTTGCAATTTTTATATTTTTATGTTACTAAAATAATAAGCAAATATAAAAGGGGGGTGCTAATATGGCTGATGAAAAAACCCAAGAAGAAGAACCTAAAAAGAAAGGTAAAGGCAAGCTGATAATCATAGTTTTGGCTGTTGTTGTTTTGGTGGTTGCGGGCGTTGCCGTTAAAATGTTTGTGCTTGGAGGTAAAAAGGAAGAAGTAAAAGGCGAAAAGAAAAAGGTTGAGCATCAAAAGAAACAGGAGCAGGAGACAGAAGAAGATACAGAAGATTATGGTGAAGCTATGGATGAATCAGGGTTAGAACCTGTGGTTGTTGGTCCAATGATAGCAAATCTTGCAGATGAAGGTGGAGATAGATATCTGAAGGTAAAAATTGTTTTACTTGAAGCTAAAAAGAAGGCAAAGGAAGCAAAAAAAGAAGAAGAATCAACCGGTATTTCATTGGAAGATGCAATTATTAAAGATGTGATACTAAATACCATTTCATCCAAGACTTCAGACGATTTATTGTCGATAAGCGGAAAAGAAGAACTAAAGAATGAAATTATCACTGCAATAAATAAAGCCGTTCATAAAAGATTGGTAAGAAAGATATTCTTTACGGAGTTTATTATACAATGACGACAGAAAGAGAAAGGTTTGAAAAGTATTTTGACGTTCCCATAAGAATAATATTTGATTTGGCAGAATCCAAAGTAAAGATTAGAGATTTTTTAAAATGGAGAGTGGGAGACGTTATAGAAGGCGATAGAATGGCTGGTGAGCATATAGATATAAATATAGAAGACCAGCCCTTAGGCGAAGGAGAAGTTATAGTTTTGGATAATAAATTTGCCATAAGAATAACGAATATCTATACAAAAGAAGATGTTATGGAACTTAAGGTTAAATGATAGCAATATTGTTTGTTATTTTTCCTTTAGCTTGTTTTGCTGCGGATAGCCAACAACATTATGCTGCATACACGCTTAAAGCGTTTGGTAGTTTGCTTATTGTTTTGTCTTTAATGTTTGCGGCGATGTATGTTTTAAAAAAGGTTAATGTAGCGTCAAGATTTAAGAGCTCTCGCATAAAGGTTTTGGATAGGCTCTATGTTGATAATAAACACTCTATATTAATAGTTGAAATAGATGATAAAGAATATGCCTTAGGCGTTGGTGATGATGTAAATGTTATATCAATCTTGGGAAGTAAAAATGCTAAAGACAATTAAAGTGCCGCTTGCAGTATTGATTGTATTATTTATTGCTTCTGTATCTTATGCTGTAAACGTTCCTTCACCATCCATAAACGTAAACTTAGGTGCTACGGATAACCCTGTTGATGTGGCAAATTCTATAAAACTGCTTGTGATACTTACAATTTTAGCCCTTGCTCCATCTATTCTCATAATGATGACATCTTTTACGCGTATAATCATAGTTCTTGCCATAGTAAGACAAGGATTAGGCACTCAACAAATGCCGCCCAATCAAATACTTATAGGTATTGCCCTATTTTTGACTTTTTTTATTATGTCTCCACAGATTAGTACGATTTATAACGATGCATATAAGCCGCTTCAAGAGAATAAAATAGGGCTCCAAGAGGCTTATCACAGAGCTGAAAAACCACTAAAGGCTTTTATGCTTAAGCAAACAAGAAAGAAAGATTTGGCTTTGTTTTTACGTATATCGAAGTCCAAAAATCCTAAAAACAAAGATGAACTATCCTTGGGTATAGTTATACCTGCATTTATGGTAAGCGAATTAAAAACGGCATTTGAAATGGGTTTTATGATTTATATACCGTTTCTTGTTGTAGATATGGTTGTTGCGAGCATTTTAATGAGTATGGGTATGATGATGCTTCCGCCCATTATGATATCTTTGCCGTTTAAATTGCTGTTATTTGTTTTGGCTGACGGTTGGAATTTGGTGGTTATGTCTCTGTTTAAAAGTTTTAACATTATGTGAGGTTTTAGATGGATATCGCGACCGTTATATCAATAGGTAAGAATGCTATGGAAGTAGCCCTGCTTTTGTCTATGCCGATACTTGTTATTAGTTTAGTGGCAGGTTTAATGGTTAGTGTTTTTCAAGCCGTAACACAAATTCAAGAGATGACGCTTACATTCATACCAAAAATTGTAGCTGTTGCTATATCTTTGATTTTTTTAGCTCCATGGATGACAAAATTGATAGTCAACTACACAACGCAGCTATATATGGCTATACCCAGTATGATTAAATAGAGATGTCAGAGCTATTTAATTTAGCAGGTTCTTTGGATATATTCTTTGTTTTTTTTATAATACTCATCAGAGTTTCTTCAATTGTCGTATTTGCGCCTGTATTTTCATCATCGTCAATTCCATCACAGATAAAAATTGCTTTTGCCTTTGTTTTTTCTTTGGCGCTTTATCCTGTAGTGAAAGATTATATACATATTACGGATTTTAGTATTTTAGGAATAACCGCAATGGTCGTTAGAGAGGTCATACTTTCTGCCGCTTTGGCATTTTGCGTTCATTTTGTTTGGGCTGGTATAGAGCTTGGAGCTCAGCTTGTTGGATTTATGATGGGATTTTCAATAGCTAACGTTTTGAGTCCTGAAGAAAACTTACAGATATCAATCCTTGCTGAGTTTGAAAGTATCATGGCTATCTTGATTTTTTTAATAATAGACGGGCACCATATATTTATAAAAGCGATGGTGGATAGTTTTAAAATGATTCCCGTTGGTGGATTTGTATTAAATCATAATATATTTGATATCTTGCTAAAGCTTTCTGCGATGATGTTTTCGGTTACATTTCAGATATTAGCACCTGCTGTTATAGCTCTTGTCGTTACGAATGTTGTTTTTGGAATTATCGCAAGAACCATGCCTCAAATTAACATAATGATTGTGGCTTTCCCGCTAAGCATAGGTATCGGTCTATTTGTCTTAGGTGTTTCGTTTAGTTATTCGGCTTATGTAATAGTTAAATATTACGATTCTGCTCTATCGTATATCTATGCACTGCTTGGAGGCGGATAATGCCAGATGAGGAAAAAACCGAACAAGCGACCCCGAAAAAACGTCAAGAAGCAAGAGAAAAAGGTCAGGTTGCAAAATCTGTAGAGCTAAATACGGCATTTTTGCTTTTAGCGAGTATAATATTTTTTTACTTCAATGCACATAGCTTAGGTGTTCATCTAAAAGATGTTTTTGTATATTTTATAACCTTATCAAGCCACTATGAGATAACTATAACCAGTTTTCCTAAAATTGTAAAAGAGATAACCTATATAATGTTTGTTATGCTTACGCCATTTTTAATAGTTATGCTGCTTGTGTCTTTTTTGATAAATGTTGTTCAGGTTGGGTTTATGATTACACCCAAAGCAATGGAGCTAAAGTTTGATAAACTTAACCCGATAAACGGATTTAAAAATATGTTTTCTATGCGTTCTTTTGGAGAGCTTGTAAAATCAATACTCAAGGCTTCCATTATATCATACATTCTTTATCTGTTTATAAAAAAACAGATGCCCATGTGGTTTGATTTAATAGATGCATCGAAAGAGGTTATCTTTGTGGCGTTACTTAAGAGTATATTTTTGGTAAGCGTTTACATTCTAATTTTTATCGTTGCCGTTGCCGTCTTAGATTATCTTTTTCAGAGATACAATTTTGAAAAAAGCATAAGAATGAGCCATAAAGAGATAAAAGATGAATACAAACAGATGGAAGGAGACCCACACGTTAAACAAAAAATAAGAAGATTGCAGATGGAGATGGCAAAAAAGAGAATGATGGAAGATGTTAAAAAGGCTGATGTTGTTATAACAAACCCAACACACTATGCAGTTGCATTAAAGTATAACGATTATGAGATGAATGCGCCAAAGGTTGTTGCAAAGGGTATGAATTTGATAGCAGAAAAAATAAAAGAGATAGCTAAAGAGAACGATGTAGATATAGTGGAAAAGCCCGAAGTTGCGCGTGAATTGTATAAAAAAACAAAGATAGGTGATGAAATACCCGAAGAGCTCTATCAAGTTGTAGCTGAAATCTTGGCATACGTTTATAAAGCAAAAAAATCACGTGCAAGCTAAAGTTTTTTTTATTTAATCCGATTTTCTTATTAGAGAAAGGAGGGATGTGTTATGGATATAGGCTCTATGAATGTGCTTGGCTTGGGCAGCGGGATGGATTTGCAAGGGCTTGTAGATAAATTGATAAATGTTGATAAAAAGCCTGTCTTAATGAAGCAGATGCAGAAGATTCAATATGAATCTTACTATCAGGCTTTTGATTCTTTAGAGTCCAAAATGTCCAAATTATCAAATTCCATAAACAGCACGCTCTCCGACTTAACAATGCAAAAGGCTACAGTCAGTGATGATAGTTTAGCAGAAGCTACCGTTACCGGAGCGCCTAAGGCAGGTTCTTATAATATAACGGTTAATAGTTTGGCAAAGGGTGAGAAGTGGTTATCCACAACAAGCGAATCGTCAACAACAAACAATATATCATCTGGTTCAAATGGAACCTTTAAATATAAAATTGGCTCAAAGGAGTATTCGATAGACATAGATAATAACGTATATACATCCACTCCTACTACACTTGAAGAATTTGTAAATGCCATAAACGAAAACGGTTCGGGGTTGGAAGCGTCTACAATTTATGATGGAAGCGGATATGTTGTTGTTTTGAAAACACCTGTAGGAACAAACAACAACCTTACAATAGAGCAAAATGATACTACCTTAACATTTGGTGATAATGGGTCGCCCAATGAAGCATCAAGCGATGCTACATTAACTATTGATGGCGTTTCCGTTACATCTCACTCGAATACGCTTGAGAATAACATATCCGGTTTAAAAATAGAATTGAAGAAAACAGGGAGTTTTTCTGTTTATGTAAATACCGACTATGACGCTTTGCTTAAGGATATGCAGGATATTGTTGATGAATATAACGATATGATGGACTATGTGGCGAAAAATTCTGGATACGACCAAGAAAAAAATATAGCCGATGCTTTCTTCTGTAATTCTACAATACAATCCGTTCGTTCCAAACTGGATAATATTTTTATGGCAAAATACGGAGATTCAAATTCATCTGTTTCCTATTTATCAGATTTGGGCATAGATATAGACAAAACAGGCAAAATGTCTTTTGATAGTTCTAAATTTCTGCAAGCCCTTCAAAGCGATTTTGACAGTGTAAAAAAAATGTTGAGCGAGACAAAAACTGGAGCGGATGACGGTTTTTTAAGTGTATTTCACGATACGCTATACAATTTAACAAGTACAAACGGTGATATAGAGCTTGAAAAGAATTATCTGAATAATAGAACCGACAGCATTCAACAGCAAATAGAAATAATGAATAAACAACTTGAGCAGGAAAGGGCAATGTTGACTATGACGTTTGCTCGAATGGATGAGTATATAGGAGGATTAAAGAGTCAAAGTGATTATATGACTCAGGTTTTTAACAGTATGAGTGGAAATAAGAAATAAATGGAGGTTAAAAGATGTCTGGCATGGTGATAAGTAAGGTAAGCAATGATGCAGCAGTTAGTAATAAGCATATAGAACCCAACTATCAAAAAAATCAGGCTCAAGAGATATCAAAAACAGCTAAGGATACAAACAATCAACACAAAGCACAGGACCAAAAGGAAGTTTCTCCAAAGGATTTAAAAAAGATTATAAACAAGATAAATGAAAATGTCAGCATGCTCAATCAAAATGTAAAATTTGCCTACAACGATACCATAAAGTCCTTAACCGTGGAAGTGGTTGATGTTTCGACAGGAAAGGTGATTAGGGAAATTCCACCAAAAGAGGTAATAAACCTTCAAAAGAAACTTTCAGAGGTTGTAGGTATTATATTTGACAGTAAGGAGGTAAAATAACATGACAGCAAATGAAGCTTATAATACATATAAAAATGTATTAATTTCGACGACGGTTGATAAGATGCAGATAGTATCCCTACTCTATGAAGGCGCTTTAGGTTTTGCCAAAAAGGCTTATAAGGCTATGAAGGACGAAGATGAAGAAACAAAAATAGATAGTTTAAATAGGGTTAGCGGCATTTTGCTTGCTTTAAGGGATTCTTTGGATAGAAATCAGGATGTAGAAACGGTGGAGTATCTTGAAGCTTTATATAATTTCCTTTTAACAAGGACAATAGAGGCAAATAAAGACAATAATTACGAAGATTTTGGGGTAGTTGTTAGATATTTAGATAAAATGTCCGAAATCTGGAATAAAGAAATAATGAAAAAGGATGAAACAGCCTAATCTTCTTGATTAGGCTATGCCTTTTGTGATGTTACCTAAAAAATCTTTCATGTAGTTGTTTTTATCTTCTAAGCTTGCGTAATTGTCAATACCTTTGAAGAATGCAGACAATGAGTCTTTAATCATATCTTGCTTATTTTCTTCAGGGAATTTGGCATTTAGTACATTTTCAACGGTATTGACAAAGTTGTTTATTGTTAAAATTTTTTCACTGTTTGCTTCGTTTGCGTTTAGTATTGTGTTGGTTTCTTCAACATAGTTTTTTTGGAATCCTGTTTCAAATAGGTCAGAAAAGCCCTTTATCCAATTGCCTACATCGTACCCTATTCCGTTTAATTTGTTTGCCGATGTAAATAGATTGTTAAATGTATTTTTATCGTTTTCTTTTATGCTGTTTAGCGAGCTGGTAAATTTTGCAAGCTCCAATCCATTCGAATTTTTTGCCAAACTTATAATTATGTTTCTTGCTCCTTCGAGTGCGTTTGTTCTTTCTTTGCTGTCGGAAATATTTTTTAGGTCATTGTATAGGCTGTTTAAGGATTGGCCAAAGGAAGAGATGTTTACATAATTAGCATATTTTTTTCCAATTTCTTCTATTATGTTGTTGTTTTGGGCAGTGTTTGAATATTTGCCAAAAAGAGAATTGATATAATTTACATCTTTTACATCATTTATGTTCATAATTTGCCTCCTTATTTTGTATTTTCTCTACATTTATAGTGAAAATGTAAAAAAGAATCAAGTGCTTATGCCTTTTTTGCTTGTAAAAATTTACAAAAAACCATAATTTAATTGCGTGAAAGAGATTAGATTTAGATGTATTACAATTTCAAAAACAGAAACCATAAAAGGCTTTATTGTAAATGCTGTTAAAGAAGATGGCGTTGTGCAATTCTTTACATACAAAAAGAAGTCAAACATAGACAGTATGAATCTTGTTGATGTTGTTTGTTTTAAAAAACGTAACGATTTTTTGATTGTAAAAGATATGCATATAATTGACCGATTTGAGAAGATTAGGAATTCATTTGAATTGTTGTCTTTTGCGCTTTTTATTATGGAGATTACATTTAAAACAAATAGCAGGATGAATATATTATTTAATGCATTGAAAATATTGAGCAATGACAAGCCTAAGATAGCACTTGTTTGGTTTTTGGCAAACTTCTTGATTCAAAACGGCATATTTAATGAGAATGGATTTTCGCCACAAGAAAAAGCTTTAATAAACTTTATACGAAAAACAAGCAATATCTCGAATTTAAAAATAGATGATGTCAGTTTTTATGTTCTTTTAAGTAAATTGTTTAAAAACGCAAAAGAATATATAGGCGATGATTTTTCCAATAATGTTGTTTGGAGGTTTTTAAAATGAGAGCAGTATTGCAAAGGGTTAGCTACGCCAAGCTTTTTATAGATTCTAAATTATATTCAGAGATAGATAAGGGTTTGCTTGCCTTGATTTGCGTGTGCAAAGATGATGAATTAGAAGATTTGGAATATATAGCAAAAAAGATGGTTAATATGCGCATATTCTCGGATAATAATGGAAAATTTAATTTATCGCTTAAGGATATAAAAGGCGAGTGCATGATTATAAGCCAATTTACGCTTGCGGCGGATACAAAAAAAGGTAACAGGCCTTCCTATTTTTATGCACAAGAACCTGAAAAAGCAAAAAAGATGTATGAACAGTTTATAGAGATTGTTAAAGATTTAGGTGTTTCGGTTAAAAATGGTATTTTTGGTGCAAATATGCAGATTGAGTTTACTAATGACGGACCTGTTACAATTTATATGGATTCAAAAAATAGATAAACTCTTTTGGCTTGACAAAATATTTAAGTTATAATAAATATTTACGCACAGGGTTTTGATTTTAAGGGGCTGTAGCTCAGCTGGGATGAGCGCTTGGCTGGCAGCCAAGAGGTCAGGGGTTCGATCCCCCTCAGCTCCACCAGAAGGTGAAGTATGAAAGAAAAGATTTTAAATACTTTGAATAATACGATGGATTCCATAAAAGATGCCGATATAGGCAAAATAGTAGAAGATGCAAAGAATAAAATAGAAGATATGTCGAAGCATCCGTCAAAATATGCGATAGAACTCATACTTCAGGCTGAATTGGCTTACGAAATGATTGTATGCTACCTTAATAAAAAGTGTGATTTTCCTTGGAAAACTGTTGCGGCGTTAGCTGCTGTTTTGCTGTATCTTATAAATCCCTTTGATATTATACCGGATTTTATTCCCATTGTCGGTTATGTCGACGATTTAGCCGCTTTTGGTATCGCTTTTGCTTTGATACGTGACGATTTGAAAAAATATGCTATATCAAAAAATTTGGATTTAAAAGCATACGGTCTTGACGACTCAAACAATAATTCTTCGCAAGACAACACAACAGCATAATTTTTTCTTGCCTCATTTTTATATAAAGGTATATTTATATAAGCATTTTTTGAAGGAGAGTTTTTTATGGCAAAAAAATATATTTTTATAACAGGCGGTGTTGTTTCGTCGTTGGGAAAAGGAATAACAAGCGCATCTTTAGCCTATCTTTTGATGTCCCATGGATTAAGCGTTTCGATAGTCAAGATAGACCCGTATCTAAATGTAGACCCTGGAACAATGAACCCTTATCAACACGGAGAAGTCTATGTTCTTGATGACGGAGCCGAGACCGATTTGGATTTAGGGCATTACGAACGATTTACAAATCTTACGCTTTCAAGAAAAAATAATTTTACAACAGGACAGGTATACTTTACCGTCATATCAAAGGAAAGAAACGGTGATTATTTAGGAAAAACGGTTCAAATCATACCGCACATAACAAACGAAATAAAAAAACGCATCAAAGAAGCCGGCAAGGGAAAAGATGTTTTAATTGTAGAGATAGGTGGAACGATAGGCGATATAGAAGGTTTGCCGTTTTTGGAAGCCATAAGGCAGATGGGATATAATGAAAAAAGAGAAAATTGTCTATATGTTCATTTAACATTGGTCCCCTACATTAAAACAGCTGGCGAACTCAAAACAAAACCCACTCAGCACAGCGTAAAAGAGCTTCAGTCGATAGGTATATCACCCGATATTATTGTCTGTAGAAGCGAAAGAAGGATTAGTAATGAATTAAAAGAAAAGATAGCTATGTTTTGTAACGTAGAAAAAGAAGCTGTTATCTCTGCTTTGGATGTAGACACAGTTTATGAAATACCGCTTGCATTTAAGAAAGAAGGTTTCGATAGATTAGTAATAGAAAAATTGTCGCTTGATGTTAAGAAAGAACCTAATTTAAGCGATTGGCAAGATATGGTTAATGCAATAAAAAACCCTAAAGATAAGGTTAAGATTGCTTTTGTGGGCAAATATGTGGGACTAAAGGAGTCCTACAAGAGTTTAATAGAATCATTCGTTCATTCAGGAGCCGATTTGGATTTAAAGGTGGAGCTAAAGTGGATTGAATCCGAAGAGCTTGAAGGAGAAAATTATAAAGATTTATTAAAAGATGTTGATGGTATATTGGTGCCGGGCGGGTTTGGCTCAAGAGGAATAGAAGGCAAGCTCAACGCCATAAAATACGCAAGGGAAAACAGTATTCCTTTTTTGGGTATATGCTTGGGTATGCAGACGGCAGTTGTTGAGTTTGCAAGGCACGTTGCCGGCTTAAATAACGCTCATTCCGAAGAGTTTGATAAAGATACAGAATATAAGGTTATACATCTTGCAAGAAAATGGGAAAAAGAAGGCGAGATAGTAACGCGTGATGAAACGACCCAAAAAGGCGGAACAATGAGGCTTGGAAGTTATCCTTGCATTATAGAAAAGGGAACTCTTGCCTATAAAATATACAAAAAGGAAAAAATTGACGAGCGACACAGGCATAGATACGAGTTCAACAATCAATATAGGGATGTTTTTAAAAAAGCCGGTTTGGTCATTAGTGGCGTAAGCCCGGATAACGAGTTTGTGGAGATTGTAGAGCTTGAAAATCATCCGTTTTTTATAGGTGTCCAGTTTCACCCTGAATTTAAATCAAGACCATTAAAACCGCATCCTGTTATAAGAATGTTTGTTGAAAAGAGTTATGAAACAAGAAGAATTAAAGCTTGATATACAAAAGGGTAACATTAAAAAATTTTATATATTGTGCTCAGACGACTATTTCATAAAATCTCTTTATGTAAAAAGAATAGCTGATGCTTGCGGCTGTGAAGTTGAAAGAGTTGACATTGAAAGCAAAGATGAGCTTAAAGAGTTAAAAAGATACGCCAATACATCAAGATTGTTTTCAAAAAACAAAAAGCTTATACACGCTCATTTCTATGAAGATTTAAACGGTATTGACATATTGGACGATTTCAAAACTGTTGTTGTTTTGGATGTTGTTGAATGTAAGGGTGTTAAGAATAAAAATCTTGTTATATTCCATAATCCCACAAAAGAAGAGACGGAGCGATTCATAAATCACAAACTGTTAGCAGCAAAAAAGAGCATAGAAAGAAAAGCCAAGCTGAAGATTATGGAAGCGTTTGAAAATAAAAAAGCTGCCGATTTGAATATGTATTTGGATAGATTGTTTCTATATGTTGGCGATGAAAGCGTAGTTAGGCTAAATCATGTTTTTGATACGCTGGATTATATTCCTGAAGTAGATATATATAAACTTACGGAGTGTATAAAATTGTATGATAAAAAATGTTTCTTTAAGGTTGTGGATAGGGTATTAAATTCTATGGATTATACGTATTTTTTAAATATTTTATCTTTAGAAGTCATAAAAATACTCTCAAGCGGTTATGCAGATAGTGAGCTTTTGAAAACAATAAGGCTTTATCCTAGTCGACAGTGGCAATATAAAAGCAGCTTGGATTCCTTAAAGGAAAAAAACGTGTTAAAATTGTTAAGTATTTTGTATGAAATGGATATGTTTTTAAAAAGCACAAGCAAGGTAGGTTTTTGTGAAATTTTTAAAGCAAGGATGTTTGAATGGTTTATGCAAAAATAGTAGATAAGGAAGATTGTTTTGTTGCTCAAAATAAAAATTTTAATATAACCATAAACTTAAAAGGTTGTGTTGATAAGTGGGTTTTGAATGAAACAAACTCAAACCTATTAAAAGAAAGCGGTTTTTGCGATTTGATAAAAAACGGCGATGTCGAATTGTCTTTTAAGGATGAAGACTGCTACTCAAACTCAAGAAGCACATCCGTATCATTTCAGATTGAGCAGGATTTTTTTACGTTAAGAAAGGTTTATAGCGTTACCAATAATGCCTTTATATCGGATATCTATATACAGCCAAAGACCGATATAAACTATTCATATTTTACCTTTGCAAATTTTTCTAAAGTAGATTTTTTTATGATTGAAGATAAGAAATATGTTGACGACGTATCAATAAAAACCGACAATATGCTTATTGTTAATGGAGATTATTATTTAGGTTGTATATTTAAAGAATGCGATGTATATGCCAAGTATAATCCTGAACATTTTTTGGTAAAATATGAATTCAACCTTAACCTTAAAAAAAATGAGCTCTTTAGAATATATTTCAAGTTTGCACTTGTGTAGGTGTATTTTGTAAATATTTCCCTTATTCTTTCTTGATTCTTTTACCCATCCACTCTTCCACCCATTCACTCATCTACTCATTTACCCATTCA
>JAMOQJ010000064.1 GCA_027064065.1 Desulfurellales bacterium | reverse complement strand
TTATTATCGGGGAAGGCAGCGAAAAATCTAAATTAATGAAAAAATATAGTAGTTTAGATAATGTATTGTTTTTACCGGCTATTCCAAAAAAACAGATTCAAAGTTTGTTGCATTACTTTGATGTATGTTATATAGGGTGGTTAAAAAAAAGAATGTATAATTATGGTATTGCAGCAAACAAAATTTTTGATTATATGTACAGTGGAAAACCCATTTTGCATTCTTATTCTGGAAAGCAAGATATTATTTTAAAAGCCAATTGTGGTCTAACAGTTGAGGCAGAGAATTCTAAAGCAATTGCTGAAGGAATTCTAAAGTTCTATGAAATGCCAAAAGAGAAATATTATGATTTAGGAAAAAACGGAAAGCAGTATATTTTAAGATATTTAACTTACAAAAAATTAGCCGAAAAGCTCGAAAATTATTTTTAGAAATGTATTTAAAAATAGTTAAACCATTAATAGATAAACTATTGTCTTTGTTATTGATAGTTTTATTTTCTCCTGTGATGCTTATCGTCGCTATTTTAATTTATTTTTGGGATGGCAGGCCAATCTTGTTTATTCAAGAACGCCCAGGATATAAGGAAAAAATCTTTAAGATCTATAAGTTTCGCACAATGACTAACGAAACAGATGAAAATGGCAATTTGCTGCCTGATGAGAAAAGATTAAAAGGCATTAGCAAAATTATTCGCAGCTTAAGTCTTGATGAATTGCCGCAGCTTTTTAATGTTTTAAAAGGTGATATGAGTTTTGTGGGACCAAGGCCACTATTAAAAGAGTATTTGCCGCTTTATAATGAAAGACAGAAAAAAAGGCACAATGTAAAGCCCGGGATTACAGGACTTGCCCAAGTCATGGGTAGAAATGCAATAAGTTGGAGAGAAAAATTTGAATATGATGTTTACTATGTCGAGTATCTATCTTTTTGGCTTGATTTGAAAATTATTTTGTTGACAATATGGAAGGTGGTAAAAAGAGAAGGCATTTCTCAAGAAGGTAAAGCAACGATGGAGAAGTTTAATGGGAATAATTAAAAAAATGAGATACTGAAATGGAAATTAAAATAGGCAAGATTGATTTGGTTTCGACAAATTTTGAATTTTGAAGAAAATAAATTGTTTTGCATTTTAAATTATAACAGCGTATAAATTTTTGGGTTTTAATAGAGATCTTCGTTAGAAGAAAAATAGGAAGGTGTAAGAGACTATTGGAGAGTGCTAAATGCCAAATATAAAACCAAAATCTCTGAATAAGAAATCATTAGATAAAAATGAAATTCTACATTTTTTAAAAGCACATAAACAAGAATTGTATGAAAAATTTGGGGTTATAAAGATTGGGCTGTTTGGCAGTTTTTCAAATGATAAAAATGATGAATTTAGTGATATAGATATAGTTGTTACAATTGAAAATAAAAGAAAAAATTTGCATAATTTTCTGGCTCTAAAGAGGTTTTTAGAAAAAAACTTAAACAGGGAAGTGGATTTGGGATTGGATTCCGCACTAAAGCCTTATATAAAAGATAAAATTTTAAAAGAGACCGTATATGTATAAAAACGCAAAAAAGAAGATAAATTATATCTAAATGATATCTTAGAATCATCAACAGCCATCTTAAGTTATGTCAAGAATATGAGTTTTGAAGACTTTAGTAAAGATAGAAAAACATATCAAGCTGTTATAAGAGAGTTTGAAATAATTGGAGAAGCGATTGGTAATTTGTCTGAAGAATATAAAAATAAGCATAAAAACGTTCCATGGCAGGATATAAAAGATTTTAGAAACATATTGATACATGAGTATTTTGGTGTTGATCTGGAAATAGTATGGAAAGTCATAGAAGAAGATTTACCCGTTCTTACGTCAGTAGTTAAGGATAAATAAAAAATGTTTAATTGTGTGAAATGTGCTATAAGAATAATAAAATAGAAAACAGAGCAACGATGGAGAAATTTGATGGCAACAACTGAAAAAATAAATGTTTTAATAACCAGCGCCGGAAGACGAGTTTCTTTAGTTAAAAATTTTCAACAACATAGCAATGTTTTTACATGTGATGCCAATCCGGAATTATCAGCAGCATGTCAATTTAGTGGAAAATTTTTCAAAGTTCCAAAAGTAAACGATAAAACCTATTTAGATGAACTTTTCAATATCTGCAAAAAAAACAATATAAAAATTGTTATTCCTACCATAGACCCCGAGCTCTTGATTTTATCAAAAGCAAAAAGACGTTTTAAAGATAAAGGCATAATGGTAGCTGTATCAGACTACAAAATATGTAAAACTTTTAGCTTGAAAACAAACACTTTCGAATTTTTTACCAATAGTCATTTTTTAACCCCTAAAATTATCACCGATTTAGAAACAGCGCAATATCCTCTATTCGCAAAACTAAACAATTCTTCTCTGTCTAAGGGGGCTACAAAGGTTGAAAATATGGAAGAAGCACTGATTCTAAAAAAGAAAAATAAAAATTATGTGTTTCAAGAATACATTAAAGCACCTGAATTTACAGTTGATGTTTTTATTAACAAGAACGGCAAAACTGTGTGTATTGTCCCAAGAAAAAGATTAGAGGTTAGATGCGGAGAGGTAAGTAAAGGTCAGACGGTTAAAGATAAAACAATAATAAAAAACATTAAACAATTATGCGAAATGCTTAAGGGCGCTTACGGCGTTTTGACAGTGCAGGTTTTTAAAAAAGGTGATGATATATACTTCATAGAGATAAACCCAAGATTCGGTGGTGGTTACCCTTTAAGTTGGCTTGCCGGTGCTGATTTTGCAAAATTTATTATAGATGATTATGAAAATAAGACACTAAACTATACAGAAGATTGGAAAGATAATTTAATAATGTTGCGATACGACGCTGAGGTTTTGATAGATGGTTGTGGTATTTGACCTTGATGATACTTTATATGATGAAATAGAATTCGTAAAAAGCGGTTTTAAAGAGGTATGTGCTTTCTTGCAAAATGAAATCTATTTTGATTTCATGTGGTCGGAGTTTTTAAAAGAAGGTTCCGGTAAAATCTTTGATAAATTAATTCAAAAATTTAACTTAACTATTAGTCTTGAAAAATTAGTAGAAATTTACCGTTTTCACTTTCCAGAAATAAACCTTGATGCTGACACGAAAATTTTATTAACACACCTAAAGAAAAAAATCAAATTAGCCCTAATAACTGATGGACACTACATAACCCAAAAAAATAAGTTTGCAGCGTTGGGATTGGAAAAATTTATTGAATTTCCCGTTTTTACAGACACTCTAAATACCAAAAAACCGGACAAAAAGCCTTTTATGTATGTTTCTGATTTTTTTTGTGATAACAAATACGTATATGTTGCGGACAATCCTAAAAAAGATTTTTTTGCACCAAAAGAACTTAATTGGTTTACCATAAGGTATAAAAACCCTAAAGGTATTTACAGAGATATAAAAAACAACGCAGATGTAGAAATAGAAAATTTAGGAGAGGTTGCAACGATTTTAGATGGATTATAAAATCTTTCTCTCTCCGCCGCATATGGGCGATAATGAGCAAAAATATATAAACGAGGTTTTTAAAAGCAACTACATAGCGCCGGTGGGTGAATTTATAGACAGATTTGAACAAGCCGTATGTAGTTACACAAAATCAAAATATGCCTGTGCTGTTATCAATGGAACGGCTGCAATACATTTGGCGCTGAGAATTTTGGATATAGGCGAACGCGATAAGGTTTTGACGTCTACTTTTACATTTATAGGCTCTGTTACCCCTATTCTTTTTCAAAAAGCCGAGCCGATTTTTATCGATAGTGATGCAAGCTGGAATATCGACCCTAATTTGCTTGAAGATGCTATAAAAAAAGAAAAACCCAAAGCCGTTATAATTACTCACCTTTACGGTCAAATGGCAAAAATTGAAGAGATAGTCTATCTGTGTAATAAGTATGGTGTGTATTTAGTTGAAGACGCCGCCGAGAGTTTGGGCGCTACGTATAAAGATAAACATTCAGGAACGTTTGGAGATTTTGGCATATATTCATTCAACGGCAATAAAATCATAACGACATCGAGTGGCGGAATGCTTGTGAGTGGTAATGAAGAGTGGATTAAAAAAGCCAAAAAACTCTCAACGCAAGCAAGAGAGCCTGTCGATTGGTATGAGCATAAAGAAGTTGGTTATAACTATAGAATGAGTAATGTTTTAGCGGCAATCGGCGTTGCCCAGATGGAAGTTTTAAAAGAAAGAGTGAAGAGAAAACGTGAAATATTTGCGCTTTATGAAAAACATTTAAAAGACATTGCCGATTTTATGCCTGAAATTGAATATTCTAAAGGTAACAGATGGTTAACCACGCTTGTTTTTAAAAATAAAAATCCGTTTGATGTAATGGAAAAACTAAAACGAAACTATATTGAAAGTAGACCGCTATGGAAGCCTATGCATTTGCAACCTGTATTTAAAAGCGCCAAAGCATACTTAAACAAAACAAGTGAACATTTATTTAAAAAGGGGTTATGCTTGCCAAGTGGCACTGCTTTAAGTGATAAGGAAATAATAGATATATGCCAGATAGTAAGACGGTAAAAAATATACTAAAGCCTTCATACGAAAAAAGAGTGTTGTTTTTCCTTATAACGGATACACTTGTTTTTTTTGTAGGTCTCTTTTTAGGGCTTTTGTTTAGATTTAATTTTGATATACCCAAAAATTATGGAATTAGGCTTGAGTATTGGGTTTTTATATCTGCAATAATAAAAATTGCTTTTTTGTGGTTTTCGGATGTGTACAAACTTAATTGGCGCTTTGTTAGTATCAATGAATTTTACAAGATAGTAAAATCACTTTTTTTAGCATCCATTTTAATATATTTTGGCAATGCGGTTTTGCAAAAGTTTTTTTCAGATTATTCACTGCCGCGCTCAAGCGTTATAATTGATTTTTTTGTATCAACCTTTTTTGTTTTAATGGTTAGAGCATCAAGACGCGTCTATTTTGAGATTATTAACCCTCCAAAAATAGAAAAAACAAAGAGAACGCTTATCATAGGAGCAGGAGATAGCGGTGAGCGTATAGTAAGAGAATTAAAAAAAGGCAAAAATGAATACGAGCCAATTGTGTTTGTGGACGACGATTTATCAAAGCAAAACACCATAATACATCAAATCAGAGTCGAAGGCACACTAAACGATATAGAAAAAATAGTAAAAAAACATTCGATAGACAGCGCAATAATAGCAATTACCACACTACACCATTCAAAGGTAAAAAATCTCTTTGACAGATTAAATAAGATAGGAATAAAAGAGATAAAAATAGTTCCCACAATAGACAGATTACCTTCAAGCGACGTTACGGTAAAGGATTTGAAGGATATCTCCATAGAAGATTTGTTAGCAAGGGAAACGATAGAGATAGATTCAAAGCAGGTGGGTAGCTTAATAAATGGTAAGGTTGTTATGGTAACAGGTGCAGGCGGTTCTATAGGCTCAGAAATCGTTAATCAACTCTTTCGGTTTAACCCTAAGATAGTTATAGGATACGAGATAGACGAAACCGAACTTCATACTTTGCAGTTGAGATTTAAAGATAAACCGTTTGAGCCGATAGTTGGAGATGTAAAAGATAAAAAAAAGATTGAAGAGACTGTAAAAAAATATCGACCTTCCTTAATTTTTCACGCTGCGGCATACAAACATGTTCCAATGATGGAGCGTTTTCCGGAAGAAGCCGTACAAACCAATATCTTCGGAACGTTTAATCTTGTAAAAATAGCGATGAAATACGGCGTTGAAAAGTTTATCAACATATCTACCGATAAAGCGGTCAATCCTACAAGCATAATGGGAGCAACTAAAAGGGTTGCTGAAATGATTTGTAGGGCTTATGACAAGACAGGGACAACAAAATTTATATCGGTTCGTTTTGGAAATGTGTTGGGCAGTAGAGGCTCGGCTGTGCCTATATTTATAGAGCAGATAAAAAAGGGCGGTCCTGTTACTGTAACCCATCCCGAGATGAAGCGATACTTTATGAGCATACCAGAAGCGGTTTTGCTTGTATTTCAGGCGGCATCTATGGGAGAAGGCGGTGAAGTGTTTGTGCTTGATATGGGAGAGCCTGTAAAGATAGTGGATTTGGTAGAAAGACTGATAAAACTCGAGGGCTTTGAACCGTATAAAGATATAGATATAACCTTTACAGGCATTAGAGAAGGCGAGAAACTGTTTGAAGAGTTGCTTACTGCCGAAGAAGGAACGCTTAAAACGAAGCATTCAAAGATATATACCGCAAAAATTCCAAAAGCTTATAATATTGAAGATATAACATTCAATATAGAAGTTTTAAAAAATTCAATACAATCCGGCTCAAGAGAAGTTATAAAAGAAAGATTAAAAAAGCTGGTTCCCTTTTTTAAAGATAAATAATAGCTATTTTTTCTTATATATTTTGCACATAAGGAATATTATTTGCTAAATCAAAATTTAAGAGATATTTTTTTAGGAGGTTGGGCATGTATAGAAAAATTATCCTTTTTTTGGTTTCTTTGGTTTTTGCCTTTGGTTATACTGCAAAAGCCGCAGAAACGCCATTTTATCACATCGGCTCGTGCTGCAAGGTGCTTACTCCGGCTGTCGATAATGACACTGTATTTGTAGCGCCAGAAAGCGGACACCTATTCGCAATTTATCACAGTGGTAGTTTACGTTGGGAGTTGAGTGACTACTCAATAACATCTTCACCGGCTGTCGATAATGACACTGTTTATGTTGGCACACAAAACAAAAAACTCTTAGCTCTAAACAAAAGCGACGGTAGCGTGAAGTGGTCATTTGAAGCAGGTGGAGCTATATATTCATCACCTGCCATATCCAATGACGGCTCTGTTGTTTATTTTGGCTCAGATGATGGCAAATTTTATGCAATTAACGCTTTAAATGGACATGAGTTGTGGCATTATGAATCTAATGCAAGTATTCAGACAGCTCCTGCACTTTACTCAGACAATAAAACAGTATACTTTTCATCCAATGACGGATATTTATATGCTGTAAATACAAATGATGGAAGCTTGAAATGGAATTTGTATATTGGAGGATTTCCTGCATCGCCAGCAATAGGACCAGATGGAATAATTTATATAGGTTCTCAAAACGGCAATATGTATGCAATATATCCATACGGTGTTCAAAAGTGGGTTCATTATGTAGGTGGATGGATAACATCAACCCCGGTTATCAGCGAAGATGGTAAATATGTTTACATAGGAACTGACGACTGGAATATTTATGCTTTAAAGACAAAAGATGGAAATGAAGAGTGGTCTTATAAAACTGGAAGCCAGATTAAAGTCTCTCCGCTTCTTGCATCAAACGGCAGGGTATATATAGGTTCATACGACGCTGTTTTATATGGATTGGACGCAACAACAGGTCAGAAGTTGGATAATAGAACATTGGGCGGATTTATTTCTTCTTCGCCTGTGTTGTATAATGGCCAAATTTACGTAGGTTCAAACGATGGATATCTGTATCAGCTTTCAATAGATTCAGATAATACAACCCAAGTGGCAAACTCTGTATGGCCAATGTATAAACATGATCCGAAACTTACAAGTTACGATAACTCAACTTCGCCTTCGGACAACTTAACAATTACATCTCTAACTGCAAAATCTTCAACACAAGACAATGTAACCCAAGGTTATTCACCACTAACCTTAACATTTACATGCTCTGCAAAAAGCGATAATAATAGTAGCGTAAAAAGATTTGTTTGGGATTTTAACGGTGATAAACAGATAGATAAAGTTACAGACATTCCAGGTGATTATACGACATATTCATCTACGGCAACACACACATTTACTCAAAAAGGCTCATACAACGTAACCTGTACGGTATTGGATAACAAAGGCTTAACGGCTTCTGACAACCTGACAATAACGGTAAATACACAGCAGGATAATTTAACGGTTGCAATGCACGGTTTTGGAACTGTTACAAGCAATCCTTCAGGGTTAATGTGTGATTCGGGTGTAGATAACAACAAAACATGTTCTGCTTTATTTGATAAGGATTCAAATGTATATCTAATGGCAACTCCGTATGCGGGCTATAAAATCTTTGCATGGTATGGAGATTGTTCAGCATGCAACAACAACGGTTCACCTTACAACACATGCAAGGTTGTAATGGATAATGACAATAAAACTTGCCAAATATCATTCAAAACGCAGTCTGAAATAGAACACAATAAAGCTCCAACGGCAGAAGCCATAGTAGTAACTACATCATCTCCTGCAAGAATAGGAAATGTAGTTACTCTTGAAGGAAAAGGTTCTGACCCTGATAATGACACGGTAGATTACAAATGGAGTTTAATTGAAAAACCAGCAGGTAGCAGCGCAGAAATCACATCAACAGGTGCCAATACAGCAAAATTTACACCTGATGTTAAAGGTAATTATAAAATTCAGTTAATAGTAAACGACGGAAGATTGGATAGCGCGCCAATATCAACGATTTTATCTGTATCTTCCGAAGATAGAGCGCCTACTGCAGTAATATCTGTAGCATCTCAAAGTGTAGCTCAAAATGTCAACGTAGATTTAAGCGGAGCTTTGAGTTTTGACCCAGATGGCGATGAGTTAAACTATAAGTGGAAAATATATGACCCGAGTGGTAATGATGCAACACCTGCAAGCTATACAAATAGCACAGTTACATTCACACCTACACAAACTGGAAATTACTCTATAACTCTTACGGTAAGCGATAACGGAGGATTGAGCGATTCTCAAACCATCATAATGAAGGTAGGTTCTTCTGAAAATAAAGCTCCTATAGCAGAAATCAAAACCGACAGTACAGATGTGGCTATAAATAGCGCAACGACACTTGACGGCTCTGATAGCTACGATCCAAACGGAAGCTTAATAACATATAGATGGAGCATATATGACCCTGATGGCAATGATGTAACGCCTACAAATAACACAAATAGCACCATTACATTTACGCCTACACAAACTGGTAGCTACAGGGCTATGTTATCGGTAAGCGATGGTAGTTTGGAAAATACAGCATCAGTTACTATTGTTGTTGCGAATAAACCTGTTGCAAAGATTACAACAGACGATACAAGCGTTGAAGTTGGAACTACAATTCATTTAAGCGGAGCAGATAGCACAGGAACAAGCGAAGGCGTATTAGGATATGCTTGGAGTATAACATCTAAACCTGCAGGCAGCAGTGCAACACTCAAAAATACAAATGGCAATGATGCTTCAACCTTAAGTGAAGACAATAAAAATGTAACCTTTACAGCTGATGTTGCAGGTAACTACACGGTTAAGCTTACCGTAAAAGCGAAAAACGGACTCCTTGAAGATAGTGATACCATAACTATTAATGCATACAATAAAGCTAATGCAAGAAACGTTACAATACCATCTGAATCTATTTCGTCTACGCAAACAACTGAGGTGCCTATCAATATTGACAACGCAACAGACGTAGCAGGATTCCAGTTTACACTTATTTATGATCCATCCGTGCTAACAATAGACAATAGCAGCAGTTTCTTATCATACGGCAGCTTAACATCGGGATGGTCTATTGATGGTCATGTTATAAATGCCGGTAGAATAAGAATTATAGGTACAAGAGTTGATGATACTGCAATATCTGGAAGTGGTTCTTTAGCAAAAATAAAATTCAAAGCTTCAGGTTCAATAGGAGATAAAACAACTATAACATTTGATTATAGTGACGCCAACATATTAACCGACAGAGATGGTAATGCAATACAATTTAATTCAACGCCTGGAACGGTTACAATAGCGGCATCTGGAGATATTAGCGGAGATGGAATTGTAGATATTGGTGATGTCGTTAAAGCCTTGAAGATTGCTTTAGGGATAAATGGATATAATCAAAATGCGGATATGAATGGAGATGGTAAGGTAGATATTATAGACGTCATTCTTATTCTTAAAAAAGCCTTATCTTAAAAATTTAAAAGGGGCGTGTTATGGGTGACGTATTGAAAGTGTTGAAATTGAAGAAAGGCACTGTAATTTTACTTGTGCTTGTTCCTATTTTATTGATGTTTCTCTTGGTATTTAATGTGTTTGCTGCGGAGCTTTCTATGCCTGATGTGAATCTAAATGCTCAAGAGACAGAATTTGTAGTGCCGGTTCAAATTAAAGACGCAAACGATGTAGGTGGCTTTCAATTTGAGATAACCTATGATTCAAGCGTGCTTGAATTGGAAAAGATAGAAAACGGAGAACTAATCAACGGATGGATCACCGATAGTTCCTTGGGTAATCCGTTGAAGGTTATAGGGGCATCGATTTCTGCCCCTATAACTACACAAAGCGGAACATTGGTCGAGTTGTATTTTAAGGTTGTTAATGATTCGGATACATCCACAAATCTTGATTTTTCTATGGTAAAGCTTACGGATAAGGATGGTGATGAGATTAGTTGTTCATCTCAGGGAGCTGTTGTAACTATACCGCAAAAACAAAACACAAAACCTACAGCATCAATATCGGTTAGTGCTTCAAGCGTATATATAGGAACAAAAGTGGAGCTTGATGGTAGTGCCAGCTCAGACACCGACAACGATACATTAAGTTACTCTTGGAGCTTTAAATCAAAGCCTAACGGTAGCAATGCAACAATAGAGAATGCAGACCAAGCTCAAGCATCATTTACTCCTGACGTTGCGGGAAATTATGAAGTGCAGTTGGTTGTAAATGATTCGAAGGAAGATAGCGATGCAGCTGTTGTAACAATTAAAGCTAAGAAAAAAAATTCAAAACCTGTAGCCGTAATAGAGTTAAGTGAAAGCGCAGGATTCATA
>JAMOQJ010000063.1 GCA_027064065.1 Desulfurellales bacterium | reverse complement strand
AATCTATACAAAAATAAAAAACGGCAAAAAACCAAAAGAGGTTGTAAACGAAATACTAAACTACAAAGAACCGCTTAAAACCAAGAATGATTATCTATTATTTACAAGAGATATGATATCAAAATTTGGAGCTATTTCTTATTTTGGTAACTGGAATTTTAAAACAAAAAAATCAAATTTTTCAGGATTTCAAAAATTAAGATGTAGTAGCTTTAAAAACAATAGATTAATTTGCGCTGGTTCGGTATTTGATTTAAATACCGGTAGAGTAAATAATAAAATACCAATAAAAAGAGCTATTCTTATAAAAAATGGATATATAATACAAAACCAACAATATAATAATGAAGGTATCAACATAGAACTACTGATAAAAAATAATTTGTTGACTAATATGCTTATTTGTAATGACAAAACCTATAAAACAAATTTTAATCAAATGTATATCCTTGGCAATTATGATAAAAATTTATTTAAAGAAGTTTACAACAATTACCCATACGCAAGAATGTTTAAGGTGTTAAAATAAACTTACAAAATACTTGTAAATTTGTTGCATGTAATATATAAATCTTATTCGAAAACACACACCTCAAGGTATGGGATTCTTTCGATATCGAAAGAGTTGGGGTGGTGGATAACAAATCCTAAGGAGGTTTTATGTCTTACGTTACAATGAAGGAGCTGCTTGAAGCTGGAGTTCATTTCGGTCACCAAACAAAACGCTGGAATCCAAAGATGAAGCCGTTCATCTTTGCGGCAAGGAAAGATATTCACATCATAGACCTACAGAAAACCATTAACTACTTTGACAAAGCATACGAATTTGTCGAAAATCTTGCATCAGAAGGCAAATCAGTAATGTTCGTCTGCACAAAAAAACAGGGAAAAGACGAAATTAAAGAAGCTGCAACGTCCTGTAGTATGCCCTATGTTAACGAAAAGTGGGTAGGCGGTCTTCTAACAAACTTTCAAACAGTTCAAAAGAGTATAGAAAATCTAAAAAAATTGGAAGAAATGGAAGAAACAGGCGAAATAGGACAATATACGAAAAAAGAACAGAAAAAACTTAGAAAAAAGAAAGAAAAGCTCGAAAGATATATAGGCGGCATTAAGGATATGAAAACAACTCCGGATGCAATCTTAATAATAGACGTAAAAAGGGAAGAGTTAGCCGTCAAAGAAGCAAACAAGTTGGGAATTCCTATTGTTGCCTTGGTTGACACAAACTGCGACCCAGACCCAATTGACTACATAATACCGGGAAACGACGATGCCATAAGATCTATCAAACTTGTTGCAACCAAAATGGCTGAAGCCGTTAGAAACGGAAAAGATAAATACGAAAAAGAATTGTCTGAGCAAGAAGCAGAAGAAGAGTTTGAAAGAGCAAAAGAAGAAAAAATCGAAGCAGAGCTTGAGGAGGAATAATAAATGGCTGAAATAACAGCAGCAATGGTTAAAGAGTTAAGAGAAAGAACCGGCGCAGGCATGATGGACTGCAAAAAAGCCCTAAAAGAAACCGACGGAGATGTAGAAAAAGCTATAGATAAATTAAGAGAAATGGGTTTAGCAAGCGCAAAGAAAAAAGCATCAAGGAGTGCAAACGACGGAAAGGTAGTAAGTTATATTCATGCAGGCGGAAAAATCGGCGTATTGCTTGAAGTCAACTGCGAAACAGACTTTGTTGCAAATACAGACGATTTTAACAACCTATGCAAAGATATAGCAATGCAAATTGCGGCTGCTGCGCCACTATATGTATCAAAAGAAGAAGTGCCACAAGACGAGATAGAAAAAGAAAAACAGATTCAGAAAGAGCAGCTTAAACAACAGGGCAAACCAGAGAATGTATTGGACAAGATAGTCGAAGGAAAAATTAATAAATACTACGAAGAAGTATGCCTACTTGAGCAGCCATACATAAAAGACGGTTCTTTGAAGGTTAAAAACCTTGTAGAAAATGCAATAGCAAAACTTGGAGAAAACATCATAGTAAAAAGATTTGCAAGATTTAAAATAGGAGAAGAATAGTTGGATAAACCTGCTTTTTCAAGAATACTGTTAAAGCTTAGCGGAGAGGCTCTCATGGGGAGTCTCTCCTACGGTATATGCGAAGACACTATAAAAGAAATTTCTCAACAGATAAAGGAGTTAAGACACTTAGGTGTCGACGTTGCCGTTGTTATAGGCGGTGGCAATATATTCAGGGGTGTCAAAGGTGCATCGATGGGCATGGATAGGGCAAGTGCCGACTATATGGGAATGCTTGCAACGGTTATAAATGGATTGGCTCTTCAAGACGCATTAGAAAAGATAGACGTTCAAACAAGGGTAATAAGCGCCATAGAGATGAGAGAAATAGCCGAACCTTACATAAGAAGAAGAGCGCTAAGACACTTGGAAAAGGGAAGAGTGGTGATATTCGTTGCAGGAACAGGCAATCCCTATTTTACAACCGACACGGCTGCATCTTTGAGAGCCATGGAGATAGGAGCGGACGTCATACTTAAAGCAACAAAGGTTGACGGCGTATATGATAAAGATCCGCAGATTCATGAAGACGCAAAAAAGATATACTCCATAAAATATATAGAGGTATTAGACAGAAACCTAAGGGTTATGGATTCTACTGCTATATCCATGTGCATGGAAAACGATATGCCTATCATTGTTTTTAACATAAAACATAAAGGCGACTTAAAAAGAATAGTGCTTGGAGAGGATGTAGGAACAATAGTAAAATAAGTCAAGGAGGGTGAAAATGGATAATAATATCGTGAATGATTATAAAAAATCTGTAGATAAAACAATAAGTGCTTATAAAAAGTACCTATCAACAGTCAAAACAGGAAGAGCTCACACGGCAATATTCGAAAATCTAATGGTAGAAAGTTATGGTCAAAACATGCCGCTAAAACAGCTCGCCACGATATCCACACCCGATGCATCAACGGTCGTTATTCAACCATGGGATTCTTCAACCCTAAAAGAGATAGAAAAGGTGATTCTAAAAGAAAATATGGGCTTTACACCGCAAAACGACGGCAAAACTATAAAGATAAATATCCCGCCAATGACAGAAGAAGACAGAAAAAAGGTTGTAAAATTAATGAAGCAGGAAACCGAAAAATATAAGGTTACCTTAAGAAACTCAAGGAAAAAAGCCAATAAAACCATTAAAGATATGGAAAAAGATAAAATAATTTCAGAAGACGAGTCGAAAAAATTAGAAAAAGATATTCAAAAGGTACTTGACGAAAGCACCAAAAAGATTGATGAACTGTTCAAAACAAAAGAAAAAGAGATAACATCCATTTAATGAGCAACACCAAACTGCCCATACACGTTGCCATTATTATGGACGGTAACGGCAGATGGGCTACGTCTTTAGGTAAAAATAGAACATACGGTCATTATATAGGCTCTCAAGTTGTTGACTCAATATCAAGGTATTGTGCCGATATAGGTATAAAATATTTGACGCTTTATACATTTTCTACAGAAAATTGGAAAAGACCTAAATCTGAGATTAGGTTTTTAATGAGTCTATTAAAAACTCAAATCAAAAAAAAGAAAGAGTTATTCAAAGAGAACAACATACGGTTTAACGTAATAGGCGATATATCTAAATTGGAAAATACAATAAGAGAAATACTTTCAACGACAATAAAAGAAACAAAAAACAATAAAAAATTAACACTAACGCTTGCTTTAAACTACGGCTCAAGATACGAAATAACTCAGGCTGTTAAAACAATAGCTTTGGACGCCAAGCAAGGCAATCTAAAGCCAGAAAATATAACAGAATCCACAATAGAAAATTATCTATACACAAAAGATATGCCAGATGTTGATTTATTGATTAGGACAGGCGGCGAAAAAAGAATTAGCAACTTTCTACTTTGGCAGTCTTCCTATGCTGAATTCGTATTCTTTGATAAATACTGGCCTGAATTCACAGAAAAGGATTTGCAACAAGCAATAGACGAATTCAAAATAAGAAAAAGGCGCTTTGGCGGTTTATGATAAAACGTATTATATCAGCTGCAGTATTGATACCAATTGTAGTATGGTTAATATTTTTTGCACAGCCTCAATTATTTGCTATTTCTATTTTATTTGTAAATTTCATAGCTTATATGGAATGGCTAAATATGGATTCAAAGAGATTTAATGTAATAAAATCTATATATTTTGCAATGAATGCTGTGTTTATATTTATGATTCTATTCGATATGCAACTTTTTGTATACACTCTGTTTTTTTTGTTTATTATGAACATGGTTGTAGGCTTTTATAAAACAGAAAAAGAAAGTATTTTGACAAACCACTACTACTTTTCTGGCATGATATATGTATCTTTATACGCATTTTTGTACTTCATACTAATTGCAGAAAGCGGAAAATTCATACTGATGACCATGCTCATATCGATATGGGCAGGAGATAGTTTTGCATATCTATGCGGACGAAAGATAGGAAAAACCAAACTGTCTCCAAAAATAAGCCCAAAGAAAACAATTGAAGGCGCGGTATGCGGTATCATATTTGGCGTTGTCTTTGGAGTAGCTTCGGCATATCTATTCAAACTAAGCCTTTATGAAGGCTTTATGATAGGTTTTGTTTCAAATATAGTCGGTATTCTTGGGGATTTAGCGGAATCTGTTATAAAAAGAGCATTTAATAAGAAGGATTCTTCTCACATAATACCCGGACACGGCGGCGTTATGGACAGATTGGATAGCTTGGCTTTTAGCGCTTTTTTCGTGTATATGATGGTCCTATGGAAAATATTGTAGTATTGGGCTCAACCGGCTCTATAGGTAAAAATACACTCGACATAATATCAAGAACGAACAGGTATAGGCTTGTAGGCTTAAGTTACAACAACAACACAAAAGAAGCCATAAAACAGATTAAACGCTTTAGTCCAAAATTTGTAGCATGCGGAAAAACAGATGATATAGACAAAATCAAAAGCATAAATCCAGACATAACGGTCTTTGCAGGAAAAAGCGGACTAAACGAAATATCCGATTTAAACGAAGCCGACATCTTCGTAAATGCACTTGTCGGAACAAGCGGGCTAATCCCGACATACAACATATTAAAAAATAAAAAAAGATTGGCATTGGCAAATAAGGAAAGTTTAGTTATAGCGGGAAAAATTTTTAAGGAAATGGCTGATAGCTCAAACATCGAGATAATACCGATAGATTCGGAACACTCAGCCATATATCAATGCATAAACAAACAAAACAAAGATATACATTCTATCATAATAACGGCTTCGGGCGGTCCATTTTTAGAGCGGGACAGTTTTGAAAATATAAAAATAGAAGATGCCCTAAGCCATCCGACTTGGTCAATGGGCAAAAAAATCACGATAGATTCGGCAACAATGATGAATAAGGGCTTTGAAATAATAGAAGCAAGATGGCTTTTTGACGTAAAATACGATAAAATAAAGGTCGTTGTTCACAAGGAAAGCATTTTGCATTCAGCTGTCGAATTCAATGACGGCTCTATTATAGCGCAACTTGCAGCGCACGATATGAGAATACCAATAGCATACGCACTGATGAAACCTAAAAGAATGGATTTGGAGTTCAAAATAGATTTAACAGAAATCGGCTCATTGCATTTTCAAAAACCGAATTTTAACAAGTTTATAACATTAAAACTCGCTTACGATGCGCTAAAAAAAGAAGATAAGAATTTAGGGTTGGTGCTAAACGCCGCAGATGAAGTGGCGGTGGAACATTTTTTAAACAAAAAAATAAAATTTTCGGATATATTCAAAATTCTTCAAAAATCATGCGAAATATTTGAAGATGACTTAAAACAAGATATATTTGCAATAGAAAAAGAAACAATATATATAAAAAACGAAGTTGAACGTTTGATTAAAAAAGATTTTATCGGAGGATAATATGGGTTTGCTTTACGGAATATTAGGCCTTGTGGCAATGATAATCATACACGAATTCGGACACTTCATAGCAGCAAGAATGTTGGGTGTTGAAGTTATACGATTCTCAATCGGTTTTGGACCTGTTTTATTAAAATACAAACCAAAGGTTACGGAATATGCCCTATCGTTGATACCGCTTGGCGGATACGTCAAGATGAAGGGCGAAGAGATAGACGAAAGAGACGAAGCCGATACCGAAGGCGCGTTCTTTGCCCAACCCGTTTGGAAAAGAATGATTATAGTTTTTGCAGGACCATTTTTTAACATAGCAAGCGCTATTATATTCTTTGCAATAGCATACTCAATAGGCGTTCCTTCACTTGCTCCACAGATTGGCAAAATCCAACCAAACTCGGCTGCTTACATAGCAGGCATTCAGCCGAACGATACCATAGTCGCAATAAACGGACACAAGGTAAAAACATGGGAAGAAATGTCAAAAATTATTAAAAGCAATCCGAATAAAACGTTGATACTTAAAATAAAAAGACAAAACAATATAGTAACAATAAATGCAAAACCCAAAGGAGAAGAGCGAACCGATATCTTGGGATACAAAAAATACGTAGGAATATTGGGTATTTTACCAAGCGGCAAAACCGTTCAGTTAAAGTATAATCCAGTAAAGGGTCTCATGGTCGGAGTGCAAAAAACAGTATATATAACAAAGGTAACGCTTATAGGAATTGTCAGGTTAATAGAAAGGGCTATACCGTCAAACAGCGTAGGCGGACCTATAATGATTGTAGATATAGCATCAAAAGCGGCTCAAAGCGGCATAGCGGCGTTTTTAATGTTTGCCGCAATTATCAGCATAAATTTGGGTATATTAAACCTTCTTCCCATACCCATCTTGGACGGCGGACATTTGATGTTTTTTACGATTGAAGCAATAAGAAGAAAACCGGTAAGCGAAAAGGTTCAGGAGAATTTCCAAAAATTCGGCATGGCTTTGCTTTTGGCGCTAATGCTGTTTGCCTTTATGAACGACTTTAAACGCTACGGCGTTACAAAATATATACACAATCAGGTAGAAGAACATATAAAGAAATGAATTGGATAAACAGAAAGAAAACAAAACAGATAACGGTAGGAAACGTAAAGATAGGCGGAAACGCCGATATAGTCGTTCAATCAATGACAAACACAGACACAAGGGATATAGAATCAACACTTAAACAGATAGAGCGGCTATACGATAAGGGTTGCGAGATAGTTAGATGCGCCGTTGTTGATAAAGATGCTGCAATTGCGTTAAAAACAATAAAAGAAAAAAGCCCGATACCCGTTATTGCCGATATCCATTTTGATTATAAATTAGCATTATTATCCATAGAATCGGGTGTTGATTGTGTAAGGATAAATCCTGGAAACATTGGCTCTTTCGACAAAACAAAAGAAATCCTAAAAGCCGCAAACGAAAGAAATATCCCTATAAGAATAGGCGTAAACAGCGGTTCTTTAGAGAAAAACCTAATTGAAAAATACAACGGCCCAACGGTTGACGCTATGGTCGAAAGCGCATACAATTGGGTCAAAAGAATCGAAGACTTTGGATTTACAAACATGAAACTCTCAATAAAATCCTCAGACGTTCAAACAACTATATTGTGCTATGAACGCATATCCGAACTAGTAGATTATCCGCTTCATCTTGGTGTAACCGAAGCCGGCTCGTCAAATGAAGGCATTATAAAATCGATAACGGCGTTGAGCGTTCTTCTGCGTGAAGGTATCGGCGATACGATACGCATATCGTTAAGCGAACCGCCTGAAAACGAAATAGATGTATGCTATGAACTATTAAACTCTCTTCATTTGAGAAAAAAACGCTCGATAGACCTTGTTTCCTGTCCTACTTGTGGTAGAATAGAGATAGACTTGATATCTATGGTAAACGAATTAAGGAAAAAACTATCAGACATAAAAAAACCGATTAAGGTTGCCGTTATGGGATGTGTCGTCAACGCTTTAGGTGAATCGAAAGAAGCCGATGTCGCAATAGCAGGCGGCAGAGGGTTCGGTTTGATAATAAAAAAGGGTAAGATAATAAAAAAGGTAAAAGAAGATAAACTTATAGAAGAATTTTCAGAGGTGGTTCATGAATTTGCCGAAAAAGAGTGTTAAATTTGTCGTTATTGCGGTAATTTTTCTTGTTTTCCAAGCCTATATGTTGAATATATATGCAAAAACCAAAATCAAAACAGACGATAAAGAAATATTTATTGATGCAAATTATATATTAACATACATTGACTTATACAATGGAAACATAAAAGATGCACAAAAAACCTACGAAAAAATTTTGCCCTATATGAATAAACCTAAATTTTATAAAGATTATATAAGTATACTTTTATATACAATGCAATATAAAAAATTGGATAAATTTCTGCAAAAAGCCATTAAACGTTTCCCGAACGAAAAAGATTTTTACAGTAAGCTTATAGACATATACGTAATAGAAGGCAAATTTCAAAAAGCCTTAGAAGAAATAGAAACATATCAAAAAAAATTCGGAGAATCGGAAGAATTTAATGAAAAATTAGCACTTTTATATATGAAAAACGAAAATTACGAAAAAGCCATAAAATATCTAAAAAAAATATTAAACAAAGACAGTGATAATCCCGAAATATACAACTATTTGGCAAAATGCTACCTAAATAAAGGTGATTTCAAAAAAGCCATACAATATGCAAAAAAATCGATAAGATTAGATAAATACGATATGTCTTACAGTGTGTTTTTGGCAAGCATATATGAAAAACAAAAACGCTACTACGATGCTATAAAGGTATACAAGAAAATCAAACCACAAAATAGCCTTGTACTTTCTGCTATAGGCAATGACTACTATTTGGCAGGCAATAGAAAAAAAGCCTTAAAATATTTTAAAGAAGCATTTCAAAAAAGCGGAAAATTGAGATATGCAAGCAAAATACTATACATACTAATGGATAATAAAGAATATAAAAAAGCGATAGAATTCATAGAAAAGCACAAATACAGCCTATTAAAATCAGACGACATAAAACTTATCTACGGATTAGCTCTATCCGAAACAAACAATTGCAAAAAAGCGATAGAAATCTTTTCAAACATTGATAAAAACTCAAAAGCCTACAAAGAAGCCCTGTACAACAAAGCGCTATGCTACAAAGAAATAGGCAAAACAGACAAAGCCATAACTATATTAAAAAAAGAAGCGCTTAACAATCCCGATATATACTTTATGATTGCCGATATACTAATAAAAGACAAAAAATACAAAAAGGCTTTAAAAATTATAAAAAATAACATCAAAAAATTTGAAGATAAATCCTATCCCTATTTTTATATGGCTGACATATATTACACATATCTAAAAAATAGAGATAAATCGATAGAATACCTAAAAAAAGCACTCAAAATAAATCCTAAAAACGCATCATGCCTAAACTATTTGGGATACTTATACATAGACGAAAATATAGACATAGATAAAGGTATGGCTTTGGTTGAGAAGGCTTTAAAGATGAAACCAAACAACCCTTATTATTTAGACAGCTTAGGGTGGGGATACTATAAAAAAGGAAATTATAAAAAAGCCTTGGAATATTTAAAAAAAGCGCTTGATGCAAAAAACAGCAATGCAGAGTATGATGATAAAGATTTTGTTATAGAATTGCATTTGGCAAAAACATACCTTAAGATAGGTAAAAAATATAAAGCCAAGGCAATACTTAAATCCATACTTAAACAGTCCAAAGATGATAAAGAAGCTAAGGAACTGCTTAAAAGCATAAAATGAAGGGTGTGTTAGTCGTTATTATGTGTATACTTTTTGTTATTGAAACAAATGCATCAAGTTTACATATACAAAAACGTGGCAACAAAATCGTATATACAAATCTATCCGGCTACGATTTCTTTTCAAACGCTTTTAAAATAGGAAAATCTCAAAACTATGCAAAACAAAAAATCATAGAATTGATTAAAAAAAAGGCATATAAATTCGATTTAGACCCAAAGATAGCGATAGCCATAGCAAAGATAGAATCAAGTCTAAATCAAAATGCCATATCAAAAAGCGGTGCTGTGGGCGTTATGCAACTAAAAGAAAAAACGGCAAGATATTACGGAGTAAAAAATATAAATAATTTAGAACAAAATATAGAAGGCGGTATAAGATTCTTGAAACACTTAACAACAAAATATAAGGATTTAAAACTTGTAGCAGCTGCATACAATGCAGGAGAAACAGCTGTTGATAAATTCAAAGGAATTCCACCCTATGCTCAAACGCAAAGATATGTAAAAAAATTCATAAACGCATATACAGGAAAAAATATTTACAACCTAAACACAAAACAACTGAAAAAAATAAAAACAAAAACAACAACAAAAAAAAGAATAATTAAAATTGGCGATACATATACAAATACGGTTAGAGAATTATGGTAAAGCACATTCCAAATATTTTATCCATATTTAGGGTACTGGATTTGGTAGTAGTGATAGCCCTAATGGAATACAACTATAACTACTGGGCACTATTCTTCTTTATCTTGGGCATATTGAGCGACATCTTAGACGGCCATATTGCCAGAAAAACAAATGCCGTAACAACAATAGGAAAAATTATCGACCCGCTCGCTGATAAAATCTTGGTCATAGGTGTATTGATAGCAATGATTAAAACAATTAATATACCATACTGGATGGTCATTGTTATTGTTGCAAGAGAGTTTGCCGTAACGGGATTAAGGATTGTGGCATCAAGTGAAAATATAATAATTTCAGCAAATCAGTGGGGCAAGATAAAAACGACATCCCAATTTTTGGCTATATCAGCCTTGATGCTAAATCTTAAGACAATAGGCATATACCTTTTGCTTCTGGCTGTTATTTTTACGATAATTTCGGGCTATACATATTTTTATAATTACTTTAAGGCTACAAAATGAACTC
>JAMOQJ010000062.1 GCA_027064065.1 Desulfurellales bacterium | reverse complement strand
ATGTTTTCTTCTATTGCGCCTACATACGATTTTTTGAATCACTACCTAAGCTTTAATATAGATAAACTATGGCGAAAAAAAGCGGTTTCTATGCTTGAAGGCGATACTTTGCTTGATGTTGCCACAGGTACGTGCGATATTGCACTGGAAGCGTCAAGCAAGATGAAATATATTGTGGGCGTTGATTTAAGTATGGGTATGCTTAATGTTGGCAAAAGAAAGGTGATGGGTAAAAATATAGAGCTTGTGTGTGCACCGGCTGAGAGTTTGCCTTTTTGTGATAATAGTTTTGATAATATAACCATAGCCTTTGGAATAAGAAATATACCCGATAAAATATCGGCTTTGTATGAATTTAGGCGTGTATTGAAGAAAGGCGGAAGGCTTGTTATATTGGAGTTTAATAAGCCTGTTAACAAGGGATTTGGTGTATTGTATGAACTGTATTCTAATAAACTTTTACCATTTTTTGGAAAGATTATTTCAGGTCATTATAGCGCTTACTCCTATTTGCCTTCATCTATTAAATATTTTCCCGATGTGGAATTTTTAAAGTCTATGATGGAGAGAGTTGGTTTTTTAAATGTGGAATATATACCTTTAACCTTTGGAGTATCGTTTATTCATACCGGCATTAAGCCTTAGGAGAGTTTTGTTTTTATGGAATTTCCAAATGTGTTTCAAATATTTTTAGATGGTGATGAAGATTGTAAGGATGCTTTTGTGTATAAATTAAAGCAACCGTGTGATACATTAAATGTAATAATAAGCGACAAGGGTAACTGCTGGGATGTTATAACCTATAATAGATTTTTTTACGATAGGGAAGAAGAGTTTTGCAAGGAAGATGAGCTACTCATTCGGTGATATAGTTATTATTGCTTTTCCATATACCAATATGAATAATGCTGTTATGAGGCCTGCGGTTGTGCTTGCCGATACGGGAGATGAAGATATAATTGTTGCGCGCATAACTTCACAAAAGAGAAACATTGAGACGGAAATAGAAGTTCATAATTGGAAGGATAAGGGTTTGCTTATGCCAAGTTATGTGAGACTTGCAAAGATTGCCACCCTAAATAGAAAAGATATTAAAAAAAAGATGAGCAGGCTTGAAGATGTTGATATAAAACAATCAAAGAAAATACTAAAAAATCTATTGGGTATAGAGTAATCGGAGGATATATGAAAGAAATAATTAATGAAATGAAAGGCAAATTACTTCAAATAAAGGAGTATCTTTGACCCGAAACTACCCAGAATAAAGGAAATAGATAAACAGCTTGAAGATGAAAACAACTGGAACAACTACTCATTACTACAATCCTTAAAACAGGAAAAACAGCAAATAGAATCGCAAGCCAAAGAGATTAAAGAGCTTGAAGAAGAGATAGAGACGCTGTTTGAGCTTGATGAGCTTTCTGATGAAGATGAAAGTATAAAGGAAGAGCTTGCAAATAATGTCAATGAGTTAAAGAAAAAGATAGATGATGTGGAAATTAAGGTATTTTTATCTGATAAACACGATATATCAAATGCAATAATAACGATACATTCAGGAGCGGGTGGGACTGAAGCCTGTGATTGGGTATCGATGCTGTTTAGAATGTATTCGATGTGGGCTGAAAAGAATAAATTTAAGGTCGAGATTATGGATATACAGGCAGGCGATGAAGCAGGATACAAAAGTATAACATTTTCCGTAAAAGGCGATTATGCCTATGGCTATTTGAAAACGGAAAACGGAGTTCATAGGCTGGTTAGAATATCGCCGTTTGATGCTAACAAAAGAAGGCATACAAGTTTTGCTTCCGTTTCTGTTTTGCCAGAAATAGATGATGACATAGAAGTAGAAATAAATCCTGATGATTTACGGATTGATACGTTTAGGGCATCTGGAGCAGGCGGACAACATGTTAATAAAACCGATTCAGCCATAAGAATTACGCATATTCCAACAGGAATAGTTGTCAGTTGCCAAAATGAACGCAGTCAGCATAAAAATAAGAGTTTTGCACTTAAGATTTTAAAATCCAAGCTGTATCAGCTTGAGCAGGAAAAAAAGCAGCAAGAGCTTAATAATCTGTCAGGAGATAAAAAGAAAATAGAGTGGGGCAGCCAGATTAGGTCGTATGTTTTGCACCCTTATAAAATGGTAAAAGACCATAGGACAAATAAAGAAAAGAAAGATATGGCGGCAATGCTTGTTTTGGATGGAGAAATTTGGGATTTTATAAAAGAGGCTTTAAAGAATAATATTTAGGAGTGGTATATGGAAGAGAGAAATAAGCTAATACAAAGAAGAATAGAAAAATTAGAAGAGTTCAAAAAACAGGGGATGAAGATATATAGAAATGATTTTTTACCCGATGCTTTTAGTGGAGATTTACATAGCGCATACGATGATAAAGACGGTGAGAGCCTTGTTAAGGACAATGTCTGCGTAAAGATTGCAGGAAGAGTTATGGCTTATAGAAGTTTTGGCAAAGCGGGATTTATGAAGGTAAAGGATTTTACCGGTCAAATTCAGGTTTATGCCGAAAAGAATAGTTTATCTGAAGAAGATTTTAAATTATATAAAAAACTTGACGTTGGCGATATTATAGGTGTTGAAGGCTGTCTGTTTAAAACAAAAACGGGCGAGTTGACAATAAAAGCAAACAAAATTGTTCTTTTGACAAAATCATTAAGACCTTTGCCAGAAAAATGGCACGGACTTCAAGATAAAGAGTTAAGGTATCGTCAAAGATATGTAGATTTGATAGTCAATGATGAAGTTAAGGAAACTATGGTTAAACGTTCAAAAATTATAAACGCTATCAGGGAATTTATGATAAAAAATCGCTTTGTTGAAGTTGAAACGCCCATGATGCATAAACTCGTAGGCGGTGCTACGGCAAAGCCGTTTGTAACGCACCATAACGCATTGGATATAGATTTATATTTAAGAATTGCACCTGAACTTTATTTAAAAAGACTGGTTGTGGGTGGTATGGAGCGTGTTTTTGAGATAAATAGAAACTTCAGAAACGAAGGTATGGATTTGAAGCACAATCCTGAATTTACAATGATGGAGTTTTATGTAGCCTATAAAAACTATCTTTTTCTTTTAGATTTTACGGAAGAGCTGTTTGAATATGTAATAAACTCTATTGGGTTGGATAAAACCAATATTCAGTTTGGTGATAACACAATAGATTTCTCAAGACCTTGGAAAAGACTTGATTTTTTTGAAGGATTGAAAGATGTCGGCGGATTAGATGATGACGTTATAAAAGACAAGGAAAAAGCTTTAAAATTAGCTTTAGAGCTTGGCAAAAGCGTTAATAAGGATATGAGCTTGGAAAAAATACTTGCCGAGTTGTTTGATGCTTTGGTTGAGCCGAAATTAATAAATCCTACATTTGTTATTGGATATCCCGTTGCCATCAGCCCGCTTGCAAGAAGAGATAATGATAACCCAAATATTACAGAGAGATTTGAGCTGTTTATATCTGGTATGGAAGTTTCAAACGGATTTTCAGAGCTTAATGACCCGTTTGACCAAAAGGAAAGATTTCTAAAGCAGCTTGAGGATAGAAAGAAAGGCGACGAAGAAGCTTCTATGTATGATGCAGATTACATACGTGCCTTGGAATACGGATTGCCGCCTACAGCGGGAGAAGGTATAGGTATAGATAGGGTTGTAATGCTTTTAACCAATCACGATTCTATTAGAGATGTGATTTTATTTCCTTTGATGAAAGATAGAGATGACGAAGAGTAAGTTATTTTCTCCAGAATGTAGGCGTTAAAAGAACAAAAACCGTGTATATTTCAAGCCTTCCTACCAGCATTGCAAAACTGAGTATCCATTTAACTATGGATGGTAGGAAGGCATAGTTATCTGTTGGTCCTATATTGCCAAAACCTGGACCTATATTACCCAACGTTGCTGCTGATGCAGATAATGCTGTTATTAAATCCACTCCAAAGAGCGATACACTTAGAGCCACTATGGCAAATGTTGCCATGTATAAAAAGAAAAATCCCGAGACAGAATAAACTATGTTTTTTCTAACCATTTGACCGTTAATTATAAGAGAAAAGACACCTTTTGGATGTATATGGTATTTAATCTCATTTATGGATTGTTTAAGTAGGGTATATATTCTTATTATTTTTATGCTTCCGCCTGTTGAACCTGAACATCCGCCTATGAACATTAATAAGAATAGTATACTTTGTGCAAAATGTGGCCATTTTTCATAGTCTGTAGTAGCGTATCCTGTTGTTGTAATTATTGAAACAACTTGAAACGCTCCATATCTTAATGCTTCAAAGAAATTTGAGTAATTTTTTGAAATGTCTATTGATACTAACAAAACTGCAATTATCACTATAAGAGCGTAAAACCTAAGCTCATTGTCTTTTAAGCTTGAAAATTTTCCTGTAAGAAGTTTGAAGTGTATTGAAAAATTAGCACCAGCTATAAACATAAATATTGTTATGACCCAATCAATGTATGCCGAATGAAAATATGCAACGCTGGTGTTTTTTGTGGAAAATCCTCCTGTTGCCATTGTGCCAAATGTATGGGTTAGGGCATCAAACAAATCCATTCCACCAAGTAGTAGCAGTATTGTTTCTATTACGCTAAACATAAAATAGACAAACCATAGATATTTTGCTGTTTCTGTTATCCTTGGTGAAATTTTTTCTACAGTAGGACCAGGGCTTTCTGCTTTGATTAATTGTATACCGCCTATACCCAATATGGGTAGTACGGCTACGGCTAAAACTATTATACCCATTCCACCGAGCCAGTGTGTTAGAGAGCGCCAAAACAGTACGGATTTTGGTAGGGATTCTATATCTGTTAATATTGATGCTCCAGTTGTTGTAAAGCCTGACATTGTTTCAAAAAATGCGTTTGTTATACTAAGATGAGCTGATATTATATATGGTAGAGAGCCTATCAAAGAAATTATTATCCAGCTCAGTGTAACAAGTAGAAAACCGTCTTTTTTTGATAGTTGGTCTTTTGTTGTTTTCAGCGATAATATACCAAATAGCCCGAGCGTTATACCTATAGTTGAAGGTATTATAAAACCCAGTTGAGCGCCATCTTTGTAGTATATGGAAAAACCGAGAGGTATAAACATAAATACTGAAATTATAAGAGTTAGCAACGATAAGAATTTAACAACAGTTTTTATTTGCATATCATACCATTTTTTCTATTTCGGGAATATCTTCTTTTTTGGCAAACATAACTATTCTGTCGTCATTTTCTATCCTAAAATTACCATCGGGTATTATGGTTTGGCTTTTTCTGCTTACGGCTACTATTAATGTGTTCTTTGGTAATTTTATATCTTTAATTTTTTTGTTTTGGAAGTTTGATTCATTTGATATGGATAGTTCAAGTGCCTCTGCTTCACCGCCAAATATCGAGTAAACACCAACAATATTACCTTTTCTTATAAACTTTAATATACTGCTAACAGCGGATAGCTTTGGTGATACCACAGAATCTATATTGAGTTTGCTTGCCATAGTTGTATAGTTCTGTTTATCTATTAAGGCTATAGAGCGCTTGACACCTATATTTTTTGAATATAGCGCAGAGAGCAGGTTGATTTCTTCATTACCCGTTGATGTTATTACAACATCAAAATCGGCAATGTTTTCTTCTTCAAATATATCGGCGTCGCTTGCATCTCCATTGATTACTATGGCTTTTGGGCATTCTTTTGATATATCTTTACACTTTTCGTAGTCTTTATCTATTATTTTAATATTTCTATTTTTACCCTTTAAACCTTTTGCTGCCATTAAACCTATTTTGCTGCCGCCAAAAATAGCGATATTTTTTATGCGTATTCTTGCTTTACCCAATTTTTCCAACATTTCTTCCATTATATGTCTTTTTGCAACTATGTATATGTAATCACCTTCTTTTACTTCGCTAAAGCCCTTAGGTATGATTAAATCACCATTTTCACGTTTTATGCTCGATATAATAAAGTCTTTATTGATAGTTCTTTTTATGTCGTTTATATTTTTATTTAAAAGTGGTGAATCTTTGTTTATGTATATGCCTCTCATTTGGATATCGGTATCTTCAAATATTATTATATCGCTTGATGCGCCGAAGTTTACAGAATTAATTATACTTCTTGCCGCTTCTACTTCCGGGTTAATAATAAAATCTATGCCTATGCCTTTATTGGATGAAAACGGTTTTGTATATTCCAAATTTCTTAATCTTGCTATCTTTTTTTCTATGTTAAAATTACTCGACACAAGCAGGCATGACAAAATATTTATTTCGTCTGAATTTGTTACAGCTATAAACATAGACGCACTATCACAGCCTGCATCTTTTAATGTATCTATATTTGTGGCATCGCCATTAATAACCATACAGTCTAAGTTTTCGGATGCAAAAGCGGCTTTATCTTTATTTTTTTCGATTAACGCAACATGTTTTTTTTCTTCAGATAGTTGTTTTGCTATATGAAAGCCAACCTGACCGGCTCCTGCTATGACTATATCCATTTTTATCCGTATTTTTCCCTGTATTGAAGATATAGTTCAACTTCGTATTTTGAGCCTAAGATTAAAGGTGTTTTTTCATGGAGCGATGTAGGCTGTATATCCAAAATACGCTCCCTGCCATTTGTTGACATACCGCCTGCCTGCTCGACGATAAATGACATAGGGTTTGCTTCGTAAAGCAATCTTAATTTGCCTTTTGTGTTTTTGGTGTCTTCAGGATATAGAAATACCCCGCCTTTTAGTAGGTTTCTGTGAAAATCAGCTACTAAAGAGCCAATCCATCTTGCGGTATATTGTCTGTCAGGATGGTTTTTTATAAATTTTACATATTCTTGAATACCTTTTGTCCATCTGTCATAATTGGATTCGTTTATACTGTAAATTTTTCCATATTCAGGAATTTTAATATTTGGATGAGACAGTAAAAACTCTCCTACACTTGGGTCAAGTGTAAAGCCGTTAACGCCATTTCCTGTTGTGTATACAAACATTGTGCTTGAGCCATATATTACATATCCGGCGCACACAAGCTCTTTTCCTTTTTGAAGTAAAGACTTAAGACAATCATTATCGTTAGCTCTTTTATATATACCAAATATCGTACCGATACTGACATTTACATCAATATTGCTTGAGCCATCTAAGGGATCGAAAACTACAGCATATCTGCCTTCTAAATTTTTATCACTTACAGGCACCATATCGTCCATCTCTTCAGATGCCATTGCGCATACCTTACCTGTTGGGTCGAGTGCTTTAATCATTTCTTCATTAGAGAATAGGTCTAACTTTTGTTGGGTTTCGCCGTGTATGTTGTGTGTGGACGCAGCTCCTAATATGCTAACCAATCCGGCTTTGTTGACTTCTCTTGATATAATTTTTGCAGCGAATGCTATTTGCTCTAATATTAGAGTAAAATCTCCGACAGCTTTTGGATGTTTCCTTTCTTCTTCGAGCATAAATCTGCTCAGACTCATAGGGGATGTAGACATATTAAACCTCCCGCATTTTTGTAAAAGATTATCATTTTATCTTCTTTCTATCAAGGAGTTTGGGTCGATTGAATATTGAAGAAATAAAAAAGAGTGTGGGCCCTTAGGTAATGTGGGCCAAACCAAGAAGAGAAAAAATTAGATGTGACAACAGAAGGACAAAAAACACAAGATGAGGTGCAGGTTTAACCTGCTAAGATGGTAGGACATGCAAGCCCCACACTCGGTAGGGTAGTTTAGTAAAAAGAACATAAATGTCAAGTCTTTTTTTAAAAAAATAAAAAATTTTTTTAAAAGACAGTAAAATCCTAATAGTACAATAATTATTCATTGTTGATGTTAATAATATACCAAGATTAACAAAATCTTTTTGTAATATAATGTTCACTTTATAAAACTTTTAGGTAGAAGCCCGCCTTGAAAAAGGCGGGCAAGTTTAAATTAGGATTTTCTTTGAGCCAATTCTCTATCAATCATTAAAAGACCGTTTTTATTGTCTCCAACCATTTCAAGCTGGGCTATAATTTCTTCGTCGTTAGCTTCTTCTTCAACCTGTTCGTCAATAAACCATTGAAGCATATTGTATGCGGCTCTATCTTTTTCCTTTTCTGCAACATCCACTAAATCGTTTATACATTTTGTAATGTGCTTTTCGTGCTCAAGTGTTGCTTTAAAAGCATCGAGTGGTGAACTCCATTCATTTGGTGGTTCTGCTATTGCGTAGAGCTTTAGTCTTCCGCCTCTATTTTTTAGATGTTCAATAAATTTCATTGCGTGCTCTATTTCTTCCTGGTATTGAACATACATCCAGTTTGAAAAACCGTTCAAGTTTATCGAATCAAAGTATGCAGACATTGACAGATAAAGATAGGCTGAATACATCTCTTCATTTATCTGTTTGTTTATCGCATCTTCCATGACCTTTCCAATCATTTCTACCTCCCATTAATCTATTTTTGGCAAATATTGAAGCGCTTCTTTTACCTTTTCTTCAGGGTATTCATAATCCGACATATTGCCTGATAGGTATGTATCATAGGATGCCATATCAAAATGCCCGTGGCCAGAAAAACATATTAAAATAGTTTTTTCCTTTTGCTCTTCTTTTGCTTTTATGGCTTCGTCTATTGCACCTTTGATGGCATGACAAGTTTCGGGTGCCGGTATTATGCCTTCTGTTTTTGCAAAAAGTATGCCGGCTTCAAATACCTCTGTTTGGTTATAGGCAACAGCATCAAGCAGTCCGTCTTTTCTTAACTGACTTAAAATAGGAGAATCTCCATGGTATCTCAATCCGCCGGCATGTATGCTTGGCGGCATAAAATTATGACCTAATGTATACATATTAAGTAGTGGTGTCATTTTTGCAACGTCGGCGTAGTCGTATTGAAATACGCCTTTCGTAAGTGTGGGACAGCTCTTGGGTTCTACGGCTACTATTTTTACGTCTTTGCCGTTAATCTTATCTCTCATAAACGGCAAACCTATTCCACCTAAATTACTGCCGCCGCCACACGGAGCTAAAACTACGTCTGGATAATCACCAATCATTTCAAATTGTTTTTTTGCTTCCAATCCTATAACAGTCTGATGTAGTAGAACGTGATTGAGAACACTGCCTAAGGTGTAGTTTGTTCCTTCATGCGTTACAGCGTCTTCTATAGCTTCGCTGATTGCAAGGCCAAGGCTGCCTGGATTATCCGGGTCTTGTTTTAAAATTTGTCTTCCTGTCTCAGTTCTATCACTTGGTGATGCGTATACTTCAGCTCCCCATAAATGAATCATAGATTTTCTGAACGGCTTTTGGTTGTAGCTGACCTTAACCATATAAACCCTTACGGTCATATCGAGAAGGCTTCCGGCTAATGCCAATGCGCTTCCCCACTGTCCTGCTCCAGTTTCTGTTGTTAGTATGTTAATGCCTTCCATTTTATTGTAGTATGCTTGAGCTATTGCTGTGTTAGGCTTGTGGCTTCCCGCAGGCGATACAGACTCGTTTTTATAATAAATTTTTGCTGGTGTGCCAAGGGCTTTTTCTAAAGCGTATGCCCTAACAAGCGGTGTAGGTCTCCATATGGAATATATTTCCCTAACTTTATCAGGTATAGGTATTTCCTTTTGTGTGCTCATTTCTTGTTCTATGATTGCGCGTGGAAAAATTTTTAAATCTTCAGCCGTTAAAGGTTTTTGTGTCTGAGGATGAAGCGGAGGGCTTAACGGCGTCGGTAAATCGGGCAAGATGTTATACCAATACTTAGGTATATCTTCTTCTTTTAATAAAATCTTCTTTTGTTCCATTTTTTACCTCCGTAAAGTTAATTTACAAACACTATATATCATAATGAATGGTAAAATTCAAAAATTAAGATTGTGCTGAGTGATATTCTTATTGACACACTTACTAATATATCATATAAAATCTCAAATTTTTAAGCGGAGGTGTTTATATGTTGAAGAGGGTTCTTTTTGCTCTTGCTGCAATGTTGTTTGTGGCAAATGTATCTTTTGCAGGTTTAACGACATACGAACTTGTTGGTAGTGTTCCTTCCAAGGATCACGAGTCTGTAGTTAATAATGTAAAAAGCGTACTAAGCAAAGATTTTAAGGTTGTGGCTACAGCCAATCCGGCTGCCGATAAAAAACTAACCGTTTTGGTGCTTGAGAATAAGGCGTTTTTTGATGCTGTGGATAAGACGGGTAAATACGCTTTTTTTGCAGTTCCTTTAAGGGTGGGTGTTCAGCAGGATGGCAATGTAAATAAGATTATGTTTACAAATCCTTACTATGTGGCTTGTGCTTTTGGTAAGGGTAAATCCAAACTATTGAATGCTGCTAATAAGGTTAAAAAACTTTTGGAAGCCGATTTATCTAAGGTTGCAAATCTAAAAGCAGATAAAAAAGAGTTTGGTTATTCTACGGATGAAGATGAGATTGGCGATTGGCAGATGATGGGACAGAGTTTGTATACAATGTCAAGGTTGGGCTCTAAGAAATTTAAATCAATTGATGAAGCCGTTAAAGCTGTGAATGCATCTTTAGCAAAAAAGACAAATGGCTGGACAAAGATTTATGAAGTTAAGTTGGCTAAAGCTGTTGTTATAGGTGTTAGTAATACAGACTTTGAAAAAGAAGCTTTTCAAATTGGCGGATATGACCATCTGTGTGCTTTTCCTATAGAAATAGTTATAATGGATAAAGGCGGAGTAAGCGCTTGGGCGTTGCCTGAAATGTATAGGATGTCATTATACTTTATGGATGCCGGAATGGGTGCATTTTCTGCACATATGTCAATGCCAGGAGAAATTGATAGCTCTTTAAACGGTCTACTTAAATAACAAGAGGGGGGTAATACCCCTCTTTTTTAGGAATAGCTTTTGCTAAAGATAGTTTTGTATTGACAGTTCTTTAAA
>JAMOQJ010000061.1 GCA_027064065.1 Desulfurellales bacterium | reverse complement strand
TATTCTAATGCCTATGTGGTGCAAAAAGGAGACAATCTTTTAAAGATAGCAAAGAAGTTTAACACTACAGTCGAAACATTAAAAATGATAAACAACATAAACAGTTCTTTAATTAGAATTGGAGAAACCATATTCGTACCCAACCAAAACACAGCAGACAAGATAAAAATGGATTTAAGATACACTCTTGTAAAACAGGAAAGGGATGCCCTTATTCATTATGCAGAAAAATTTTTGGGTAGACCATACAAATTTGGTGGAACAAGTCTATATCACGGCATAGATTGCTCTGCATTTGTTAAAAAAATATACGAAAAATTCAATATAAAAATGCCAAGAACAGCCCAAGCCCAATATGAAAAGGTAGGCATATTTGTACCTGCAGATAGGCTTAAAAAAGGTGATTTACTATTTTTTCATACACTTAGCTATTCCAAGGTTACACATGTTGGAATTTATATAGGAGACGACCTATTTATTCATGCCGCAGGAACAAACAAAGGCATCAGGATTTCAAAGCTTGACAAATACTACAAAAAAACTCTTGTGGGAGCAAAAAGGGTTTTAGGTATCGATAATAGATATGCTTATATTGGGAATAGACCCGGGTAGTTCAATTACCGCATTTGGTATAATAAATCCGAAAACAAAAGAATCTTCATATGGATATTTGAAATTATCATCAAAAATCAATATGGAAGATAAGCTATATAAGGTTTTTTTGTTTGTCAAAGATATAATCAAAGACAATAATATAGACTCAGTAGCAGTGGAAGGCTCTTTTTATTCTGTAAATATTCAATCGGCAACAATCTTAAGCCAAATAAGAGCAGCTGTCATTATAGCTGCCAAAGACAGCAATATTGATGTTTATCAATACCAACCAAAAGAAGTAAAACAGGCCGTATGTGGATATGGTGGAGCAAAAAAAGAGCAGATTAAATTTATAGTAGAAAAAACACTTAATATTTCGCTTGAAAAAGAACCTCTCGACGTATCAGACGCTCTCGCTATAGCACTAACCCATATATATACTATGAATTTTTAGTAGCAAGCATACCGCATGCCGCATCAATAGATGAGCCTTTTGAATCTCTTATCGTTACAAACATACCCTTAGACCTTAAAAATTCGGCAAATTCTTCTATATTTCTTTTTTCTGTAGGTTCTAAATCCGCATCCATTAAATCGTGTTTATTCAAAGGTATAATGTTTAATTTACTTTTATATGTAGATAAAAGCCTTAAAAGCGCTTTTCTATCTTCTTTTGTGTCGTTAATACCCTTTATCATAACATACTCAAATGTAATACGTTTTCTTCTTGGCATAGGAAATGTGCTCAGACTCTTCATAACATCTTCGAGCTTATGTTTCTTGTTTATCGGCATCAAATAGCTTCTTTTTTCATCTATTGCACAATGCAAAGACAAAGCCATATTTATATATGGAAGATCTTTCTTTAACTTTTCTATTTTATCAACTATACCGCATGTTGAAAGAGTTATGCGTCTTTTGGATATATTGCAACCGTCTTCATCTATTAAAATTTTTATCGATTTCACAACATTATCATAATTATCCAAAGGTTCACCCATACCCATATACACTACATTAACGTTTTTAAGCTTCTGTTCTTTTAAAATATAATATACCTGAAGCAATATTTCAGAAACTGTAAGATTTCTCTTAAAACCCATCTTGCCTGTAGCGCAGAATTTACATCCCATTCTACAACCTACTTGAGTCGATACACATATTGTATACCTATTATCCTTCATGGGTATCAAAACCGTTTCTATGTTAGCCAAATCCGCAAGTTGAAAAAGATACTTAGTTGTCATATCGTTTGAGCGAGTCTTTTTTTTGCACACTATGGAAGGTATATAAAACAGTTCCTTTAAAGAAGCCCTTATTTCTTTTTTGATAACGCTTATATCATCAAACCGTTCAACCCTATGCTTATGTATAAATGAAAAAAGCTGGCTTGCTCTATATCTCTCAAGCCCCAGCTCAAGTATAAGAGACTCCAACTCTTCTCTATATAAAGAAAGTATATCAATCATACAGAAAACATCTAACTTTTTTATTTTTTCCTATGGACTTTAAAGGCGGAATGGATTTTTTACAAATGTCTTTTTTGTATTCACACAAATCATAAAAAGGACACCCTAAAGCGTTTTCTACGGTACGCATCTGATTAATTCCTTCTAGCAGGGCTTTTGTATAGGGATGAGCATGGTTTTTATATATATTATCGGTTTCTTCTACAATATAACCTTTATAAATTACATACACCCTATCTGAAATAAAATGAGCAAGTTTTAAGTCATGTGTAATAAATATGTATGAATATTTTTTATCGCTATTTATATCGCATAAAATATTCACTATCTTTGCCTGAGTTGATACATCAAGGGCACTTGTTGCTTCATCAAATATAATATACTTAGGATTAGACAAAACAGAACGAGCTATAGCCATTCTCTGCTGTTCTCCGCCGCTTAATTGATGAGGATATTTATAGAGCAATTCCTCCTTTAATGTAAGCGCCAAACATTGTTTGACTATATCTTCCTTATTTCTTTTTGTCTCTAAAAGAGAATCCATAATCGTTATCTTGGGATTAAATGATGTATGAGGATTTTGAAATACCATTCCTATCTGTTTTCTATATGTTTTTCTATTTTTACTGTTTATCTTTATGGAATCAAAATAGATTGAACCCGCAGAATGCAGCTCTACTAAACTTAATAATTTACCAAGGGTGGTTTTTCCAGCTCCAGACTCACCTATTATGCCTACATGCTCACCATCTTTTATTTCTATATCTATGTCTTTCAAGGCATCAAAAGTCTTCGACGCAAAAAAACCACCCCTTTTGTATTTTTTGTAAACAGACTCAAATCTTATCACTTAATCCTTTTTACCTAAAACCGTCTCAATTTTTTCCTTTAGTACATCTGGCGTAAAAGGTTTTACTATATAATTGTTTACACCTGCCTTAAGAGCGGTAATGATGTCTTCCTTTGCAGCTTCTGTTGTTACCATTATTATAGGCGTGTCATCATACTTAGAGTCAGACCTAATCTTTTTAACAAATGCCAAACCATCCATAACAGGCATATTCCAGTCTGTTATAATCAGGTCAACATCGTTATTCTCTAAAACCTCCAAAGCCTCTTTACCGTCTCCTGCTTCTAAGATTTCATCTCCGTAACCTATCCTTTTTAACGTGTTTTTGATAATTCTTCTCATTGTGGATGAATCATCAATAGTTATGATTTTCATTATATCTCTCCTTTTTCCTGCATCTGTTTTATGATATCTTCAACTTCTTGATCTACTTTTTCCTTTTCTTCTTCATCAATAATGGTATGAGCAACACGTGCTCTTGGAATGCTGTCATATGAAGATGAAAACCAATTGTTAAGATACTCATGCAGCGCTCTTATTACACTCATAACCCTTTCTATCTTCTGTCTTGTGATATCCTGGAATTGCAGTATATCCATAGCATCGAACGTATTATCCCTTATTACTGAAACGCTATTTTCTATATCATCAACTATCTTAATTATGCTTTTAAAATACTCATAGTTATTTTTAACAACTGTCTTAGGAAAATGCTCAACAAAAAATTCCATAAATTCTTTATGCTTCTCAAGATAGGGTTTAATACTTTTTATAAATTCTTCAGTTTTATCAAGCTCTTCATTGATAGTTTCAAGCTTTTCAAAAAGTTTATTTACCTTATCCTCACTCTCTTTATTGATTTCATCAAGCTTGTCTATTACTTTATGCTCTTTTTCCTCGAAGCGAACACCTTGTAACTTTTCTTGAGCCAAATCCTCATCAAGAATATCTTTAGCTTCATCAAGTTTTTCATCTTGTTGCTTTTCACTTATAGGCTCATCTGTTTCAGCAAATTCTTCTATGACTTTATCTACACCATTCTTATCGGTCTTATTAAACTCCGCAATCAAATCATCTATTTCGTTTTGCGACATATACCTCTCCTAATTTCCTGGTTTTAAAGATACCTGTATTGCAAGCTCACCAACATCAGATTCAAAAGGAATAACAATACTCGGCGTTCCCTTAGGCGAAACAATAGTGTGATTTTTACCAACTACAACATTAGGTATAGAGATTTTAAGTTTTATACCTTTATCGGAAAATATTTTCTTTGCACTACCAGCAACCATATTGGTAAGCTCACCTATAGCGTCTATGGTATCGTTATCTATGCCCATCGCTTCTTCACCTGTAAAATTTGTTACTATAGCTAATGCCGTTTTTTTTGGAAACGATAGTGCAATAGAACCAACAGCCTCTCCCGTAATACCTATTATGCCGCTTACATCATATTCCACGGCACTATCCTCTTTTAAAGTCAGCTTCCCTCTTGTGATTTTTACCATAGCTACTGTTCCTATAATATTTTCGGTAGCTTCTATAAAAGGATTTATCCACTCAACACTTAATTTTGGCATTTTGTCATTCCTCTTTTATTTTATATTTTTTGCTACTGCTCTTGTAAATTCATCAGCAATAAATTTAGTACAGAAGTCATCAACGCCAACATCCTTTGCCTTTTGAAGATTGGCGCTTCCCGATAATGATGTATTCATAACCACAGGAATACTCTTAAATCTTTCATCTTCTTTTATTAATTTGGTCAATCTATAACCATCCATATTTGGCATTTCAACATCTGTAATAATTATATCAACCGCATCTTTAATATTACCGTTTGTATTTTCATAAAGCTTATTCAGCATATCCCAAGCTTCTTGGCCATCTGTAGTTTCAATTATATTTTCTGCCAACGGAGCAACAGCCTTTTTAATAATTTTTCGTGCGGTACTAGAGTCATCAGCTATTAATATCTTAACCTTCCTTTTATCCTTGCTAACATCAACTGCTGCCTGTTCAATTCTTTTTACGTCTTCTTCCGAGAATATTCCAAGCTCCTCACAGATGCTTTCAAAATCAAGAATAAGCATAACATGCTCTTCGTCAAGATTTATTGTTCCAACTATTTTATTTCCGTATTGATTCTTTAAAACCTCACTTGGCGGCTTTACAAATCTCCAAGAAATCCTTCTAATCCTTTTTGCATCGTGCACTATAAACCCAACGGTAATATTATTAAACAAAGCTATTATTACTTTTTTCGTCTTTACATCTTTAGGCTCTTTAATATTTAGCCACTTAGCAAGGCTAACTATAGGTATAACTTCTCCTCTTAGGTTATATACACCTTCTAACAAAGATTCCTTTGAAGGGATTTTGATAACGGTTGGATATTTGATAATCTCTTTCACCTTAGCTATATTTATTCCATATATCCCTTCATAAATACTACCATCTTCTCTTTCTTCAAACATACGAAAATCCACAAGCTCCATCTGGTTTGTGCCGACTTGCAATATATCAATCTTATCTTCCATGGTCACAGCTCCTTTCTTTATTAGTTTAAGCCTCCGCCTTCTTCAAGAAGCTCCTTCATATTAAGAAGCGTCATTATTTTATTCTGCAATTTACCAACACCCTTAACATACTTTTCTATAGTTTGCGGTATATTTGAAGGTGTAGGTTCGATACTCTTTTTCTCTATATAATAAACCTTTTCTATTTTATCCACCATAAAACCGACATTGAAATCATTCATAGATATAACTATCATTCTCGATTCCGAGCCTATGGGTTTTTTCCCAAACCCAAATTTCACCCTCAAATCTACTATTGGTATTATTTTACCTCTTAGATTGATAACACCAAGTACAAATTCCTTAGTATTGGGAACATGTGTATAATCCACAGGTTTAATAATTTCTTCCACATTAAGAATGTCAATACCAAACAGCTCATCCTTCAACATAAATCCAACAACCTGTTCATATTCGTCTTTTAGTATTATTGCGTCTGTCTTTTTTTGCTGCCTTGCTATCTCTTCTTCCTGCTCTGCAGCTATAGATAAACTCTTATCAAAAAGATCTACATCTTTTGCCACCATAGCCCACCTTCCTTATTAAGCTACTTTTATTTCGTTAGACAGTTTTTTAAGAACCTTCTCCACATCTTCAAGCGTTACGGGAGCAAATATTATATCATTTATTTTAGATTCGTGGAGTTTTTCCTTATCGTATGTACCATCGGTAGATACACTAACTATATAGACATTCTTATAAGCTGGAAAATCCCTTATTAATTTTGCTAACACATAACCACCGTTTATAGGTATGTTTAAATCTACAAACACAATATCAACTATATGCTCTGAGGCTATATCCAACGCTTCTTTATCATTATAAGCTACATAAACATCAAATCCTGCTTCTTTTGCATATTCTCTTATGGATTGTTTAACGCTATCCTGAGTAGATATTATCAAACATGCTGGCCGTTTCTTTTCTGATATTGCATGATCTATCATATGGTCTTCTATGTTGGTTGTTATATTGGATGCTTCATTTACAACACTCGCCACATCAAGAATCAACGTTACCGAGCCGTCTCCCATTATTGTTGCACCAGATATAGATTTTATATTGGTTAAGTAATTACCCAATGATTTTATTACAACTTCTTCTCTTCCTATAAGTCTATCAACTATAAGACCTATCTTCTTTTCCGCAACTGCCACAACAACAACATATATTTCCTTACTATTTATGGTCTTTTTGTTATTACCTATACCCAAAGCATCGCCAAGATACACAAGCGGAATTATACTATCTCTCAATCTTAAAACATCTTTATTTTCAACCTTGTTTATATCTTCTTTAGAAATTCTAACGGTTTCAACAACACTAACAAGCGGTATAGCAAAATAATCCTTAGTAACCTTTACAAGCAAAGCCTGTATAATGGCAAGCGTCAAAGGAATCTTCAATATAAATTTTGAACCCTTACCCAATTCCGATTTTATCTCTATTATACCGTTCAACTTTTCGATATTAGTTTTTACAACATCCATACCGACGCCACGTCCTGAAATATTACTTACCTTCTGAGCCGTCGAGAATCCTGGTTTAAAAATAAGTCCAAAAGCTTCTTCCTTACTCATTTGCCTTGCTTCAGTTTCTGTAATCAAACCTTTTTCTAAAGCTTTTTTCTTCAAGAATTCAGGATCCATACCCTTTCCGTCATCGGTCGTTTCTATAATGATGTAATTACCTTCATGATATGCAGAAAGAACTATCTTTCCTTTTTCGGGCTTTCCTGCCTTTATTCTTTCTTCTGATGGCTCTATTCCATGATCTATGGCATTCCTAATAATATGAACAAGTGGGTCGTTAATCTCTTCAACAACACTCTTATCAAGTTCCGTCTCGGCACCTTCTATAATCAATTCAACATTTTTATTTAGCTCTTTTGATATATCCCTAACAACCCTTGGGAATTTATTAAACACTTTACCAACCTGAACCATTCTTGTTTTCATAACACCCATCTGCAAATCTGTCGTAACCAAGGTTATTTGAGATGCAACACCTGAGAGTTCTTCAACAACATCATCACCTTCAAATTTTTCTTCAGCCTTTTGAGCAACACTAACAAGTCTATTTTTACCCAAAACAAGCTCGCCAACCAAGTTCATTAAATCATCAAGCCTATTTACATCAACCCTTATTGTTTGCTCTATGATGGGTTTAGATTTTTTTGCAACAGGTTTTTTTGTTTCTTGTTGTTTGGGCGCACCTTCTTCCTTCTCCTTCTTCTCTTCTTCTTGTTGTTGCTGCTCTCTTTCCGCTTCCTGTTGTTTCTTTTGCTGTTCTTCCTGTTGTTTTTTCTTTGCTTCTCTTTTCTTTCTATCTTCTTCCATCCTTTGTTTTAAGAGTCTTTCTATTTCGGCTTCTATCTCTTCATCGCTCTTTTTCTCCTTTTTTTCATCCTGCTGCTCTTCTTGTTGCTGTTCAAGCTCTTCCTCTTCTTCTATCTCTTCCTTTTGTGCTTCTATAAGCTCTTCGTCCGATATTTCAGGCTTTTCTTCTAAAAATTTACTCAAAGCCGCAATATTACCTTCAACATCAACACTTTCAGGATCGCCGCCTTCTTTTATAATATCTATGATAGATTTGGCTGTATCAACACTGGATAGTATGGCATCCATCATCTCACTATTAAGCTTTATTTCAAACTTTCTTAACTTGTTTAAAACATCTTCAAGCCTGTGTGTAAGATGTGTAAGTTTTTCAAACCCTAAAAAGCTGGAAGAACCTTTTATTGTATGGAAAGCCCTAAAAATTTTATTCAGCAGGTCCGAATCTTCACTTTCGCTCTCAAGCTTTACCAAATCTTCATCTAATTCTTCCAACAACTCTTCTGCTTCAACAAGAAAATCTTGTATAATTTCTTCCATCTCTTCCATATTCTCAGCAGCCATGATTACCTCCCATTCTTTTCTATATTAGCCCATATTTTGTCAAAAAAGTCCATTAATTTATTCACAGACTCAGCCAATTGGTCAAGCTCATCATTACCACCCGTCGGCAGTCTTTTTGACCTATCACCGTCTATTATTGCATGTATAGCGTCTATTGTTTCCAGTATGGGCTTAGTTATTCTTTTAGCAACAACCATAGATACAGCTGCACTCCCCAAAATCATAAAAGCACTAAAAATGCTTAAAAAAGACAAGGTGTACACAGTTTTTTCGTCGATATCCTTACTCAACTTGATAATCGGGGCATAAAAAATCTCTGTCGGCAAGGTAAGTCCTAAGCCCCATCCTAACTCTTTAATATATGTATATCCTACAAATTTATCAACCTTTCTAAACACATATCTTGATATTCCTGTTTTTCCTTTTAAAATTTCATTTTGAACTATTTCACTCAAAGCTTCACCGTTTTGCTCTTTAGTTAAATCAACATTATCCAATAAGGTTATTAAAGGATGACCCTTTGCCGGTGGGTCGTATATCAGAACACCTTTTTTATTTATAACCCATAGATATTTTTGAGAGTATGGCTGGAGCTGGGCTGTTTTTATTAAAGAATATATATCATAAGGATTAAAATCAAATACAATAAATACAGGGTTGTGTTTAGAATCTTTAGTAAGATAGATATAAGAATAAGATACGCTATTATCTTTGTTTATATGAAAATCCACATATTCGACCTTTTGGGCAGATACACTTTTTTTCAAGCGCATAATTGATATAACAGAAGATATGTCTACACCCGAAGGGAATTTGCATATAGAATCATAATGTCCATTTATTATACCTATAGCTCTCATATCCAAAGACTCATTAATTTCTCCGTAAATCTTTTCCAATTCATCATTATTTTTGCATTTTACTAAACAATCCACATCTTTATCAAGAATTTTACCGAACATATAAACTATGCTTTTTCTTGAATCCATCTCTCTTTTTAAAATTTTTGCATAGAGCATAACTTCTCTTCTTAAGTTGCTATTTGCATTTTCCTTAAACACAGACTCAGTTTTCTTAACAGTATACTTCTTAAAAACTATTAATGTAAAAATCGCAGCACTGCTAAATATAATCGTAGTTATCAGCACCAAAGATGTACTATATGCTATAATCTTTTTAGAGAGCTTATTCGGTTTTATCATGTATTAGTTCTTTCCTTATCTTGGCTCTTTTCTCTATTGGTAAACTTACAATCACCTTAGTTCCTTCACCCTTTTTTGAATATAAAGCAAGCTCTCCCTTGTAACCTTCAATAATGAATTTTGTAAGCGATAAACCTATACCCATATTGCTAGGTTTTGTTGAATAAAACGGTATCATAACAAGTGGTATTTGTTCCTCATCTATACCTTTACCGTTATCTGATATAATTATTAAAATATCGTTATCATTCTTTTTAATCTCTATATCTATGCTACCGTTGTCTTCTCCTATCGCATCAAGTGAATTTTTTAGAATTTCTTCAACAACAAACGATATATGCATGCTATCGGCATATATTTCCACACCATCTTCAATCTTTAGATTAAATTTAATATTTTCTCTATCGCTGTATTTTTTAACTATGCTTTCTATAGTTGATTTTAAATCTATCTTTTTTAATGTTGCAGGCAATGAACTGCTTATTACCTCTATATCGGCAATTATACTCATTATCCTGTAAAGACTCTTTTCTACAACTTCGATATAAGGCAACATCTTTTTCTTTTCATCTTCAGATAATTTACTCTTGAGTCTGTTGAGCATACCGCCAGCTGACATAATTGGGTTTCTGATAGAGTGAGCAACGCCTTCAGACATATATTTTAATAATTTTGCATAAGCTTTGTTGTTTATATTTGAATCAATCTTTTCTACCTTTGTTAAATCAAAAATTTCAAACACTATTTCGTTCTTTAGCTCAAATACATTAATCCAACAAAAAACAAGACCATTATCTTTACTTATCAGTCTTATAAAATTATTATATTTTTTGTACTTTTCCACAAGGTATAAAAGATTTCTAAAAAATATATCTCTATCGTCATGCTTAAATATGTTCTTTATAGAATCTCCGCGCTGAACGCCGAATAATGAAAAAAAAGCAGTATTACAATAACTTATGTCGCCGTTTTTTTCTATTATTACTATACTTTCTCCTAATGAATCAACCAACTTTTGCATAATTTCACCTTACTAAATATTTGTTAAAAAATTTTACTAAAAAAATATACATTAGTCAAAAACTCTGTTAAATATCTCATCCATTCTTCTTATATAATAGTTAGGATTAAAACAAGCATCTATCTCATCACCATTCAAAAAACGGGTAATAAATTTATCTTTCTTAATCAATTCTTTAAACTCTTTCTCATTTTCCCATGAGTCCATAGCGTTCTTTTGAACGGCTGAATAGGATTCAAGTTTATCAGCACCTTTTTCTACAAGTTTAAGCATTAGCTGTTGAGAGTATATAACACCTCGCGTAAGATTAAGATTCTTTAACATATTATCTTCATATACGGTAAGATTAGATAAAACATTGTTCAATCTGTATAACATAAAATCCATAGCTATATTGGAATCAGGAAGAATTATTCTTTCGTTTGAAGAATGGCTAATATCTCTTTCATGCCACAATGCAACATTCTCCATAGCAACAAGTGCATTACCCCTTATTAATCTTGCTAAACCGCAAAGATTTTCGCTTAAAACAGGATTTCTCTTGTGCGGCATAGAAGACG
>JAMOQJ010000060.1 GCA_027064065.1 Desulfurellales bacterium | reverse complement strand
TTCTTTGCTAAAACTCTTATTTCAAGGGCTTTGTTATTCTTCTATCTGGCTTTTTGAAAGAACATGTCGTCAAGCGACGAAAAGGGAATATAATACAAATGGAGCAGTTTGTCAAGGGGAAAAGTAATAAAAATTTATTTTTTATGTAAAATGGCTTGGATAAGCTAATAATTTATGGAAGGATTGTTCAAAAATCCTGAAATTCTTATATTAAATTTTTTATGCAGCATAATTTTATTCAAGATTTTCTTCGGCATTAATCTTTTATCGACAACAGATGGGTCTACTTTTACTGACAATATAATATTAATTCGACTTCTCGATATATTTGAATTATTCAAATTGGCTTTTCCCAAAATATCAACATCCAAAAATTTTTGACTAATTTTAGCATTTTTCAGGTTTATGATGTTGTTTTTTAATTCCAAACCACCGTTTATCTTAATGTTTTTTAATTCCTTGAAATGGGTAAATGGTATCTTGAGTGAAAAATTTATTCCCTTTATATTCATATTCAATAATCCGTTTAAAGGTTTTGTGTTACCTGTAAAATCAAAGACTCCTTTAGCTATTCCTCCTATATCAAAAAACATAAAACTGTTTTTAAAATATTGCTTTACTTCATCTACATTTAATTTTATCAAAAGCAGGCTTGCTTTTCTTATGCTATTAGTCTTTTTATCGTAAAGAACAGAGCCATTTAATATGCTGTCTGCTTCTGTTTTTATGTAATAATTAATCCTTGTTTTACTGGAGAGAAAACTTATAGGACTTAAAGATAAATCCATTTCACTCAAAGCAATAGATTGTTTTGCCCTACTGTTATTTATCTTTATACCTAACAATTTTAAACCCACAGGAAAATTATATGATATATTATTTATCTTAAGAGTAACGCCGTATTTATTCTTAAATCCAGATTCTATTCTGCTTTTTATCTTGCCATATGGGAAATTATATAAAACAATCACAGTAAATAAAGATATGGCATATAAAAAATATAGAGACACTTTAAAAATCTTTTTTTTCATATCACTTTAACCTTATCTATATGTATAAAATACAGCATTTACACTCAGCGATAAATCCTTGTTTTTGCTGACTCTAATGCGTTTTGTAAATATCTTATTTTTATAGCGCATCTCAATATCGTATAAAAATTTTACCAGCGATTTTAGGCTTAAATTTTTAAGCTTTATTTCTACAAACTCTATTTTTTTACCTTTTTTAGTTTTTTTCGTAAATGGTCTAATGAAAACCACGTTGGAACTTAATCCGTCATTTCTTGCCACCCTATCAATTAATGAGAACAGGCTTGTGTTTTTTGGAATACCTTTTGCCGAGTTTGGACTATTTGATGATTTTAACCTATCGTATTCACTTTCTAATCTTAACAAATCTTTTGTCAAGGTATTATAATAAACAATACTGCTTCTTATGTCATTAATGTGTTTAGCCTGATACACAGCAAATAGTATCAATATGAAAAAAATCAATATATTGACAAATAAGAATCTATACTCTTTTTTTAGAAAAGACCTAAGCAATTCTTACTCCTTTTTTAACTTTGCAAACAAATCAAAAATTACACCCTTTGATGATTGCGTTGTTGCCCTTCTTATATCAACACTTTCAAATATACCGTTTTTAGATAAAAGATTTTTTGCTCTATCCACGACATCATAAGAATCTGCCTTGCCGCTTATAACAACCCCATTACCATCATAGGTTATGCCATTAACCTTAATATCTACATTCTTAGGTATAGACCTATGTATGGCGTTTAGTATTTCTATAAATGTGTATTTTGAAACAGAGACTGTAGTGTTATTATTCTTTAATTCTTGAATCTTGCCCAAAAATAGAGACTTATACTGCATAGTGGATAAATTCTTCGGGATATGCTTAAAATTTCTTTTAAGTACTGTTTCTATATTATTTTTCGCTTTTGATATCTCTTTCTTAAATAACATATATTCGCTGTATTGATAAAACACAAAAGACAGCATTATTATATTTAATGATACAATGGCATAGGTTAAGGGCTGTTTGATTTTTTCTATCTTTGTTGTTTTCTTGAATTTGCCTTTTCTAAAATTAACAATATCGTTTTTATGTTTTGTTAAAATTATAGCACCCAGCACATCTGCATACGAACGAATATCAAAACCGTTTATCTCCAAATCCATAAACTGATTAAAATATTCATCTATCCCTAACACATCACAATCATAAGAGTTTTTTAGATTTTCTTTAATCTCTTCATCTTTGCTGTCAACCACAACAATATCATAGCCACAATCACCAAAAATATTATCTGCCTTAAATTCGGCAGACATCAAGGAAGAAAAAATATTCTTTTCTGGCAAAACATGTATAGAGCGCAAAAACAGATTGTCATCTTTACATCTTTGGTAGTAATTTATACGGTCATCTTTAACATCTACAAACACCCTGCCTGTTTTACAAAAGGATGCTATACCGTCTATTGCGTATATATCAGGAATTATAAAATCCGGGTCTACTTGAGCGGTTTTTAAAATAGACAGTATATTTTCTATCTTTTCTTCCCTGCAAGCAAAAGCCACAACCGAGTATTGATTGTTGTTTAGCTTTTCTCCTATAGCAAAATCTACCGCCATGCCTTCTATAGAAACAGGCAGGTCGAGTTCAATTTCTTCCCTTATAACCTGCTTTATCTTATCCTTTGATTTAAACGGAAAACTAAGATGCCTTACAAAGCATTCACTTGCGTTGAATACCGCAACGTATTGATTGCTTATTAAATCATTATCTTTTATGTATGAGCCTATTAAATAACCCACATCTTCTGAAGAATTTTCAGGAATATCCAAAAAGGACAAATGTGTTAATGTATCCTTTTTATAAGATGCGTCTATTTGAGCAAACTTGATATAATTTTTTTCAAAACCTATACATAAAATCTTTACACCCATATCAGTACACTTCTTTATACACAGTTTTTACTTTATATTCACTCTTTTTTTTCTCTCTATGTAAAATTTCAACCGCATTCAAGCTTGGTGCTGAACTATTATCGTTTATTATTAATCTAAACCAATGACTCGACGTCGTTATTATATCATTTGGCAAAATAATATCATTAAAACCCGGCATCTTACTCTGATACCAATCGGGCTTTTTTAACAAATCCCTATGAAATTCGTCGCTTCTGTATTTAACTACAGAGTTGGCAAATTCTTTTTTTGTATCTTGAGAAATGTCGCTACTAACCAAAGCCATAATAATTTCTTTTGGCGCTGTATTTATATTGATTTTACCATTAAAACAATAGGGCGTCAAAAGATTGAACAAGCCTTTTTTATTTTTGCTGGAATATAGCATTTTCTTATCGATAGTCTTTATAAAAAATAGCTCGCCCAATGTTCTTATTGGTGCATTTCTTACTTTAGCAGAAAACATTTTATCTATGTCTATATCTTCCGATACCAACATCATTGCCGTTTTATTCTGTTTTTCAAAACCATCTTTATCTATCCAGTACCATACAGAAAACACTATCTTAGCAGCACGCACTTTTTTTAGATTGAATGGTTCATCCATAAGCAGATTCATAAAAACAGACCTATAGAGTTTTCCGTTTTTTTTATCCGCTATCATATTTATGGGAAATTTACCGCATTCGTCTTCCATCCTAAAATTAATCTTTGAAAAATATTTTTTGTCATAACCGTTTAGTTTTTCCATTTTTTCTTTATTATTCCACACATCAAACAGAGTATCGTAGTTATTATCCTTGGCATCCTTAATTAAAAGCGCCTTTTCTAAAGATTCAACACTCTTTAGTCTATGGTAAGCATCAACAGTATTTCTTTCATATACACATGCAAATCCGTTTATTTCAGACTGTTTTAAAGACTCCAACACCACAACGCTCAATATTGCTATAAGAAACAGTATCAATATAAGCACAATTCCGTCTTTTTTTTGAATCATATTCTACCTATCGGGCAACAACACTATTCTATGAAAATCTTTTTTACTCTCTCCGCTTCCCAACTGTATATAAAAATCCAAAGCTACAGGCAGTCTGTTTTTATGTTTTCTTGTATCATATTCATCAACCTTATCTCCGTTTTTATCTATGCAATACATCTTAAAGTTGCTAATGTCGTCCAAAACCTCAACCGCTGAGTTTTTTGTTTTTTTTAAGCCTTCCATATAAACAGACTCTTCTCTCATTATAGAAAACTTTGGGCTTAATTGCTCATCTTTATTAGTTTTTTTAATAAAATATGAAATAAGATTGATATTAAATATTGGTTTGTTTTTTGAATATATTGAAGATGCGCTGAAAAATTTTAAAAAAGGCTTATCTTCATCCACATTTTCCGCATCTACAGCCCTACATACAAAATAAAACTTACTTTCAGCCTTTGTGTTTGACTTATTTTTTTTTGGTTTATTTTGCGGATTGAAACAATACACAGACTCAATATCTTTTTTCAGCAAAGACGTAAACATTACCGCTTGATAGTCACCATTTCCCGACACTCTTAATTTTTCGGAAACATCCGTAACACTAAAAAATGTCTCATAAACAACGCCCGTAATAATTGCAACTATAGTAACGGAAATCAAAATCTCTAAAAGTGTAAAACCGTATCTATTTTTCATCTATAAAAACATACTCTTTTATATTTATGTACGGCTCGTCGTCTTTTTTTAGTTTAACCGAATAAACATTTAAGCGCTCAAAAAAGGTATCCATCTCATCCGTTTCAATATCGTCGGCATTACTGTCCTTGTCGGGTATGTAGTTTATTTTATGCACCCTATCCAAAAGATACAGACTGAAAGCATTATCAGCCTTCGCATAATCTGCCAACTCTTCTTTGCTGTTTATTACTGATTGTTCAATATTCGATACCGTAAGCAATATTATGCTAAACGCCATACCAACAACGACAACGCTAACCAAAACCTCTATCAGGCTAAATCCTTTATCCACCGTATAGTATCTCCGGATTAAGTATAAACGGCTTTATGGTAATTGTATACATATCTTGGTCGTTTTTCAAAACAATAGAGCATGGCGTTGCCATACCGCTTGGCATTATCTTTATGCTATACTTTCCATCTTTGTGTTCTTTATCTTGTTCTTTGATATATATGTCAACATCTTTGACATCAAGCGTTCTGTTATCATGAAGAGCCGTGCTGTATTCTACGGTATGTTTATCCAAATTAAACACCACAGACTTTTCCTGCTTGTTCAATATAGCGCTTGTGCGCATCGTTTGTATAATCATAGCAATCTTTCTAGCATCTTGCCTGATGGCAGAATTAAAAAACATCTCCATAAATTTAGGAACGCCAAAACCCACAAAAATCGAAATAATAAAAATAACGATTATAAGCTCTATAAGCGTAAAACCTGTTTTTATGTTATCATTCGAGTTCATAACTCTTTATATCTTTATCGTAGCCTTCTCCGCCTTCCTTACCGTCTGCTCCAAGTGATATTATTTCAAAATCGGCATGCTCTCCGGGAGAGATATATATGTATGCGTTTCCCCAAGGGTCTTTCGGAACCTTAGAGATATATCCGCGAGGCGGATAGTGTTGAGGAATTCTTCCGACAGTAGGTTTTGTAACCAAAGCTTCAAGCCCTTGTTCGGTTGAAGGATAAAATCCATTATCCATCTTAAATTTTTTAACAGCAACGGCAAGATTTTGAATCTGCATCTTTGCCTTAACAACCCTAGCCTTATCAGGCTCATTCATTAGTCTTGGAACAACAATGCCAGCTAAAATACCCAAAATTACTATAACTATCATTAATTCAATAAGAGTAAAACCCTTCTTCACCGCTAAACCCCCTAAATTTATTTTACCAATTGACTCATCTCGAATATCGGTAACAGTATAGCCATAACTACAAAACCCACAACACTGCCTAAAAACAGTATCAAAACCGGCTCAACCATGGAAGCAAAAATCTGAAGTTTTGAATCGACCTCTCTTTCATAACTATAGCCTATTTTAAATAGCAATGCTTCAACTTCTCCCGATTTTTCTCCGGCAGAAACCATCTGAATCAAAGAACCCGGGAAAAATTCATATTTCCTCATAGCATCAGCTAAAGACGCACCTTCAGTAACCTGATTCTTTATATCATCTATTGCTTCCTGTATAATAACATTACGCACAACATTTTTAACAATATCAAGGCTTACAACCAACGGCACACCGTTTTTTAAAAGCGTGCCCAACGTATTGGAAAATTTGGCAAAGGTGCTTTTGATAATGACATCTCCTACCATAGGCATATTAAGCAAAAACCTATGGAATGTTTCTTTTCCCTTCTTTGTTTTTATCCACATCTTAAACAGGAATAATCCAACAAAAACAACCAACAGCAGCAACCACCAATAATTTTTGGCAAAATTGCTAATCGCAATCAAAATCCTTGTAGGAAGTGGCAAAACAGTATTTAGGTCAGAAAATAGCGAAACAACCTTAGGAACGACAAAACTTAACAAAAAAAACACAACGCTAATACCAACAACCATAATAAATATAGGATATACCAAAGCAGCTCTCATTTTTTTTCTATACTCTTCCTGTTGCTCTAAAAAACTTGCAAGCTGCTCAAGTATCAATTCAAGCGTGCCTGAAGATTCACCGGCTGTTACCATAGCGCAAAAGGTGGACGAAAAAACCCTCGGATGCTCCTTTAAGGCATCAGACAAAGATGAGCCTTCCTTAACCCTTTCAAGCACTTGACTAAACACCTTTTTTAAAGGTGCATTCTTGGTCTGCTGAACTACGGTTAAAAGCGTCTCATCCAATACAACACCTGCAGAAAGTAGCGTTGCAATCTGTCTTATCGCATATATAAACTCTGTTTTATTTATCGGCGACAATAAGCTAAAAGAAAAGCCTTTTTTAGATACAGAAGAAAAATCTTCACTCGCCAACTCAACCTCAACGGGATACAGCTTAAGCGCTTTAATTTTCTCTTTTGCTTCCTTTTTACTTGAAGCATCCACTATGCCGTTTTTTGTTTTGCCCTTTTCGGTTAAAGCCTTATATTCATAGACTGGCATGTTTTAAACCTCTGTAACCCTCAAGATTTCTTCAAGCGATGTTAAACCGTTTATTACATAATTTTCTACACCGTACTCTTTTAAGGTTTTCATACCTTGAGATACGGCAACCTTTTTTATGGCATTCGAATCTGAAGTCTTCAAAACAAGGGATTGCAGCTCTTCTGTCATTTTCATAAATTCAAATATTGCGCCCCTACCTTTAAATCCGGTATTCAAACACTCATTACAACCTTTTGGTCTATACACTGTTTTATCTTTAAAATAGTCAATATCCAAAGAAAATTTTTCGGCATCTACGGCTGTTGGCTTGTAGGGCTGTTTGCACGCACTACACAAAAGCCTAACCAATCTTTGGGCAAATATGGCTCTAACAGACGATGAAACAAGAAACGGCTCTATACCCATATCCACAAGTCTCGTAATAGCACTTGCCGCATCGTTTGTATGAAGCGTTGAAAAAACAAGATGTCCTGTTAATGCAGCCTGTATGGCAATTTCAGCCGTTTCTTTATCCCTTATCTCACCCACAAGTATAACGTCAGGGTCTTGCCTTACCATAGCCCTTAAGCCGTTAGCAAAGGTAAAACCGGTTTTTGTATTTACCTGCATCTGGCCTATGCCGTCCAATTGATATTCTATCGGGTCTTCTATGGTTAAAATATTTTTATCTGGAGTATTGATTTCGTTTAAAGCCGCATACAGCGTGGTTGTCTTTCCGCTTCCTGTAGGGCCTGTTACAAGAATCATTCCGTGGGATATTTTTATTAGCTGTTTAAGCTCTTTTAAGAGATGTTCGTTTTTAACTATCTCATCCAATGTCAACAACCTTCCGCCTTTTTCAAGCAGCCTTAAGACAACTCGCTCTCCAAAAGCCGTAGGTATTGTTGAAACCCTTAAATCTATATCCCTATCGCCTATTTTAATTTCTATACGACCATCTTGCGGCACTCTTTTTTCTGCTATATTCAATTGAGACATTATTTTAATTCTTGACACTATGGACGAATGAAGCTTTTTCGGTAGAGTTAATTTTTGATATAAAACGCCGTCGATTCTGTATCTTATCAACACTTCTTTTAGATAGGGTTCTATGTGTATATCGCTCGCTTTGCTCTTTACGGCTTGAGTTAGAATGCTATTTACAAGTTTAATAACAGGCGCATCTGAAGTATCATAGAGTATGTCTGATGACTTATCTATATCTTCTAATGAATATTGGGCATCGTCCTCAATTGTTTGTATTATTGCATCGGTATCTTCCTGAACATCTCCATATGCCCTGTTAATTGCAGATTGAATCTGGTTTTTTGTTGTTAATATAGGAACGACATCACAACCAAATATCACACTTAAATCATCCAAGGGCTCGGTATTTGATATGTCGTTTAAGGCTATCATTATTTTATCACCTATTCTAAAAGGGAAAATAGTATGCTTTTTAAGGTAGTGTATGGATATTTCTTTTAATAACTCAACATCCACACCTTCATCGGGTATAGATTCTATATATTCAAAGCCTGTGCCATCCGCTATGGCTTTAAGCAACTCATTTTCTTTTATCTGCTTTTTTTCGGCTAAAGACCTAACATCTTCCCAAGTACAAGTTTTATTTTCGCAGTATTCTTCTATATCGCTGTCTGTTATGATATTTTTTTTTACAAGCAGCTTTAAAATATTCATAAAACATTATTCAATCAAAAAACTCAAAAGGCGGAAGATATAACCCTTTTTCCGTTGGTTCTACGCAACCTTTAAGATCATATCTCAGTTTATATATATATTTGGCTTTTTTGAAATATAGCTTTCTCATATCCTCAGCCGTTTGAATGACATGTGGAGTAACGAATATTATAAGATTCTTCTTTGTTCTTGATTTTCTTTTTGTTTTAAATAGATTACCCGCTACAGGTATATCACCCAGCATAGGAACCTTGCTTTCATTATTTGACATTCTATCTTCTATAAGCCCCGCTATTACAGCCGTCTCACCATCCTTAACACTGATTGTAGTATCCACAGTTCTCTGCTTCGTAATAGGCCTTAATGCATAAATGGAGCTTTCTACCTTGGTTTCGTCAACCCTGCTAACCTCTTGATGTATCTTTAATTTAACAAAACCGTTATCGTTAATTTGTGGTGTAATCTTTAAGGTAACACCTATATCTTTATATTCATAGTTTGCGTAATCATTATCGTCTTTTATCTCTATTTTTGTTTGGAAAGGCCTATTTTCAGCAACAACAACGCTTGCCTCTTCATTCTCCATAACGGTTAACTGCGGCGTTGACACTATATTAACGCTATTAGAATCCTTAGAAGCCTGAACAAAAGAACCTAAACTAAAATAATGCTCACTCGGCTCTATTATGCCATTCCTATTTGCATCATAGGTAAAAGGAAAAGACAAAACACCAAAAGCCAAACCGGAACTCGATAGCATTAATTTCTTCTTTAGGGCATCAAAGGTCGTACCGACAAGACCGTTGGCTGAACCGAACATAACACTTTTCCCATCGCCGCTTCCTGGAGCTCCGCCACCTTGCCAATTTATACCGAAGTTCAAAGAATCGTCATCGCTAACTTCCATAATAACCGCTTCTACAAAAACCTCTTTTCTTGGCACATCCAATTTTTTTATTATATTCTCCATTTTATCAAACTCTTCTTTGGACGCTGTAATGATTAGTGAGTTTGTAGATTTATCTGCTACTATTTTTGTCTCCTTTGATATAACGGCTTTTCCGGCTTTTCCTTTGCCTGTTGACACCTTTGCGCCAATGAGCTTATCTAAAACTTGAGCCAAATCTTGAGCGCTTGCATTATTAAGCTTTACAACATGAATGTTGCCGCCACCTGATTCTATGGGCTTGTCAATTTTTGATATTATATCTTCAACCTTTCTTAAGAAATCTTCATTTGTTAAAATCATTATAGAATTTAGTCTTTCGTAAGGGACAACTACGAATGGAATATTTTTGCCCTCTTTTGACTTTTCTTTTACTAAAGCCGAAAAAATAGATTTTAAATTTTTAGCAACATCTGATGCGTTGGCATAGCTAAGCTTTATTATCTCTATTTTGTTTTTTTGAGACGGTATATCTATGCTCTTTATTATGTCATACAGTTTATCTATATTCGACTTAAAATCTGCTATGATAATGGTATTTGTCGGCGCATATCCGGTAACCATTCCTTCCCTTGACACAAAAGATGCCACAGCCCTTCTTACGTCTGCTTCTTTTGCCCATCTCAATTTGATTATCTGCACCATAAACTTATCTTCACTATTCTTTTTGCTGCCTCTATATACGGCAAGCGGTTTTCTTTTTGCTTCAGCAGATGGAACTATTTTTATAACGTGATTAACCGGAATTAAAGTATATCCATAAGCCTCAAGCGTTGACTCAAACACCTTGTAGGCTTCCTGTAAACTAACGGGTTTTGGCGAAATAATCGTTATCTTCTTTGGTCTAACCCTGCTACTTACAATAAAATTCTTGCCTGTCATCTCGCTCATAAATTTTATAAATGCCCTTAAATCAACATCGTTAAAATCTATGGATATAGTGGGAGACTTGGATTTAAAATGCAATTCTTTCTTTTGCTTGCTTGAAGAATCTATTTTTTTTGAATGTATAGTTACGGTTTCATTATCCACAGCAAAAGCATTAAAAGACAAACCTGTAAATATAAAAATACTTAGAATAATCTTAAAACTTTTCTTCATAATACAACTCCATCACTCTAAATAATATGTAAGCACCCTTTCTCTGTTATGTCTGACTATCTTCATCTTTATTTCCGACTGATTTCTAACATCGTTATATAATTGCATCAGCTGAGAGGTGTTTTGTAAAGCATGGTTATTCACGCTTACTACAATATCCCCTCTTCTCAAACCAACCTTGGAATATATACTATTCGGTCTTACATCCCTAAGAAGAAAACCTTTAATATTGCCTCTCCGATATGGTATAGCCGTAGCTCCCGATAGTAAAGATGGCAAATTATCGAAAGCCTTGTTTAACTCATCTCTCGACAACGTATACACATCTCCGCTTGATGATTTGACTATACCTTGAGAACTACTGATAGATTTTATCCTATCTATCCTGCCTTTGAAATTCTTTTGATAGCTTTCACTTTTTACCACCAATCTTTCTCTTTTTCCGCCCACATTCAAGATAACCTGGTCTCTTAATACCTTTTCAAGTTTTGCGTTGCCTATCTTGTCACCCAATTTCAACAAAACATACTTTCCAGACCTTGAATTATAGATTATGGCTCTGCTCAACTTATCTGGATTACCAACGATAGTCCCTAAAAGTTTCAAACCCAATCTTTGAGAGATAGGTATGTTATCAACCACAATTTTCTTTGGTTTTTGTTGTTTGGCGGCTTTTTTGTCAATCACACTTCCAAATAAATCTCTCGTTATTATAGGCTTAAAATAAGAAAATGCATACATTCTGTCGCTTTTTTTTCTTTTGTTAGTTTGAATAT
>JAMOQJ010000059.1 GCA_027064065.1 Desulfurellales bacterium | reverse complement strand
GTATTTGGTTATTGTTTTTGCTGTTTTGGGCGCTGTTTTGGCAGACATTGCAAGTTATATTCTTGGCAGTAAGTATTTTCTTTTTATTAAAAACACCAGACTTTATCAGAAATATAAAGACTATTTTATTATTGGTGAGTTATTTTTTGAAAAACATGGCTCAAAGAGCGTTTTTTTGGGTAGATTTGTTGGTGTTTTAAGACCTGTTGTGCCGTTTGTTGCGGGAACTATGCAGATGAAAAAAGAGATTTTCTTATTGTGGGCTATAATAAGCGGTATTTTGTGGGGTGTGTGTTACATAGGCGTTGGGTATTTTTTTGGAAAAGGTTTTGCCATTGTTGATAGATGGACAGAGTATGCAAATTATGTTATATTGCTACTAATTTTGCTTAGTTTTGTGTTTTATTTGTTAAAAAAGAGAGGCCGATGGAATTTGTAATAGCCTTTTTTATTGGTATACTTTCGAGTATTACGGCATCAATGCTTGGTATAGGCGGTGGCGTTGTGATAGTTCCTTTGTCTTTAATATTTCTAAAGTTGCCTATACATAATGCAATTGCCGTCAGTTTGGTAACTATTGTGTCAACAAGTTTGCTTGTAACATACAAAAATATAGAAAAGAAAATTATAAATATGCCTATGGGGTTGGGTCTTGAAGTTTCAACTTCAATCTTTGCTGTTGTTGCAAGCCTGATAGCTATCAATCTGAATCAGGATGTATTAAAAATTGCTTTTGGCGTATTTTTGTTGTCTCTTTCTTTTTTTATGATGAAAAACTCAAAATCTAAATATGAATATAGTGAGACAAATGGTAAGTTTTCTTATTTTGATCAAAATCTCAACAAAGTGGTTTACTATGATATTAAAAATATACCTATGGCAATACTAATATCATCTTTTGCCGGTTTTCTTTCGGGTATGCTTGGAGTCGGTGGCGGAATAGTTAAAGTTCCTATATTAAATGCTGTATGCAAGATACCTATAAAGGCTGCGACTGCAACAAGCTCTATGATGGTTGGTATTACGGCTGCTTGTGCGTCGATAGTTTACTTTAGGCATGGATATGTTATCCCTAATATTGTTCTTTTTATGTCTTTGGGAGCTGTATTTGGTTCAAAGGTGGGTTTGTATATAGCTCATAAGGCTAAGAATGAAGTCATAGAAAAGGTATTTATCGCTCTTTTGTTAATAGTTGCTATTGAAATGATTGTAAAGGCTTTGATATGAAATTTGTAGCACTTGTTTTGAAAATTGGATTTTATATAGGGCTTTTGTTGCTGTTTGCGGGATTTGTTTTTAAGGGATATGGTTATTTAAGTGCATACGGAATATATGCATTGCTTTTTACTCCTTATGTATTTGTTTTAGCTTTATCTATTTTTTATCTCTTTAACAAAGACTATAAAATTTTTTTATTTTCAATTATTTTGCTTGGTGTACTTATAATAAGCACATTTGTTTAAGCTTATCAATTTATTTTATGCCTTTTTGAAAAGATTTAAATACTATTTAAGCACATTTTCATAAATATTTAAAATTTTTGGGGCTAAATGCTTAATATCGAATTTTTTTGATTTTTCAAATGCATTTAATGCTAAAGTATCCCTTAATTTTTTGTTGTTTTTTAGCGTTAATATAGCTTTTTTAATATCATTTGGGCTGTTGATAAAAATAGCGCTGTTTTCATCCAACAATTCGGGAATGCCACCCACTGCTCTTGTTATTATAGGTTTTTTAGCCTTCATAGCATCTAATAAAATCGAACCCAAGCCCTCTCTTCTGGATGGAAATAAGAATATATCCGCAATTTCAAGATAATCGTATATATTTTTTTTAAAGCCTTCAAATATAACATTAGAAGGAGCTATTTTTTTTAAGATTTTTTCATCTTTGCCTTTTCCAACCAGTAAAAATGTTATGTCGCTTAATTCTTTTGCAGCTTCTATGATGTCCAATTGACCTTTATCTTTATCGTTTAAAGCTGCAATGTTTAGCACGATAAAATTATCTTTAAATCTGTTTTTTAATGCGGTTAGATTGTTTGTTGTGGTGTCTGGTGTTATTGCTGAAGGTATTACGTATGAGCTATTTATGCCTGTATCCTGCGCTATTTTTTGTTTTACTGCTTGCGATATTGCTATTATGGCTGATGCTTTTTTATAGATTGCTTGGGTGAAAAAATTTTGCTTTATGGGAAAACATACTCTTCTTGTAATTATGTACGGTTTTTTTAGTATAATGTGGGCAAAAAAAGAAAGCTGGGCTGCTTTGGCTTCGTGAGCATGAATCAGTGAGCAGTGTTTTAGTTTAAAGATATGAAAGATGAAAGGTTTGGTTATTTCTATAATTTTTACGTTATTTTTTATGTAGTTTTTTAAAGGCGAACCCTTTCTGATAATTAAACATTGCTCTATATCCAATTCGTTAATCAAAAGAGATGTTTGTCTTTCTCCACCCCTAAAGCTTTTTGCTAAGTTGATGTGGCATATCATAATTTATCCTTATTGTAATACCAATAACAGCCCTTGTGAAAAACTCCTATAAATCTATTTATCGATATAATAAGACCTGCATACCCATCCAAAAACCCAAGTTGAACAAAATATGTTCTAAAAAATGCAAATGAAGCTCTAAGTAGGGCGAAGTATGGATTTATGATGTAATTTTTTTTTCTTTTCATTGTTGAATAGCGAGCCATTTTGATAAGCGTATCTTGCGTATTGTCAACAGCGTAATGTATTAATCTTCCTTTTAGTTTAACGACTTTTGAAGAGATAATGCTTTCATGCACTTCAACATCGCTAAATTTGGTAAATTTTTTATTGTAGAGTCTTTTTATCCAATCCGGATTCCAGCCGCTATGCTTTACTGCTTTGCCTAAAAATAAGTTTTTTCTGTTTATGGCATAAACTGTATGGTTTTCTAAACTTATGTTTTTTATCTCTTTTATTAATTGTTCAGTTGCTATTTCATCACTATCTATGGAAAATATCCAATCATTTTTGGCGTAGTCTGCTGCTAAGTTTTTTGTTTTTCCAAAACCATAAAACTCACCTTTAATAATTTTTACGTTTTTAAATTGTTTTGCTATCTTGAGAGTATTATCGCAAGAGCCGTTATCATAAATTATGATTTCTTCAAAATCTTTAAGACTTTCAAGAGATTCTTTGATATGTTTTTCTGAATTTTTTGTTATCATTACCGCAGATATATTACTAATCATACGATGTTTACCCTATATTTACTCATCAGTATTATTATATACTTTTTTTATAGATTTTAAATATTTTGCTGTTTTTAAATAGTTTGAACTTTTAAAAAAAATCTCTATGATTTGATTGTATGAAAAATTTCGCTAACTTAAAAAAAGTCTTTTTGTATGCCGTTTAATTATAAAAAATGTAAAATAAACACCATAATAAATTATCTTGTAGTCCTTTATGCTTTCATTTTGCCTTTATCAAGGTCTGCTTTGAGTGTTTTATCTGTTGCATTGATAGTATTGTGGTTCGCAGAAGGTAATTTTAAAGATAAATTAACAAAAATAAACAAAACCTATATGTCCATTTTTGCGTTGGGTTTTTTTATGGTAATATCGTATTTATGGAGTAGTGATTTTCAGTATGCCGCTTTTTATGTTAGGAAGTATTGGCAATATTTTCTTGTTTCTTTTGTGGTATTTACAAGCCTAAAAAAAGAGAATGTTATATATGTTGTATCAGCCTTTTTGCTTGGTATGTTTGTGAGTGAATTGATATCTTATGCTTTATTCTTCGATTTAATACATAAAAAGAATGTCAATCCTCACGATCCATCACCTTTTATGAATCATATTGAGTATTCAATATATCTAAGTATTGCTTCTATTATTTTAATGGATAGGATTTTGAAACTAAAAGGCTTAAATATAAGGCGTATAATATACATAGCTTTGTTCTTATTAACATCCGTAACTCTATTTATAACCCATGGCAGAACTGGTCAATTTATTTATATATTAAATATGTTTATATTTATATGTGTTTACTTCGGTATTAATGCTAAAAATATATTAAAAAGTGTTGCTGTAGGTTTGTTGGTGTTTGCTGTAGTGTATGGATTTAGTGGCAGTTTCAGAACAAAGTTTGATAATTTTGCAATTGCGTTAAAGGGTAGCAAATATACTAACCCGTGTTCCTCCGTTGGAACAAGATTGAATATGATAAAGGTAGGAAGTGAAATTTTTATATCTCACCCGATTGCTGGAGTAGGTGTAGGAGATTCTAATGACGAATTTAAAAAGATTATCCATTCAAAATATCCAAGACTAAAATGTTTACTTCCATACAACCATCTTCATAACCAATACATACAAATTATGGCTCAAGTGGGTATTATTGGTTTAATATTATTGCTTCTTATATTCTATTTCTTTTTTAGAGAATCCAAAGATAAAAAACTTGGATTTTTATTTTCACTTTCCATTATGCTTGCTTTTTTTGGCGATGTGCTGTTTTCAAGACAATTTTCCATAGCCTTGATATCGCTATTTATCGCTTTGTTGTTAAGATACGATAATCAAGAAGACTACTTTCCCAAATAGGCTTTTCTTATGTATTCATCGTTAAGCAAACTGTCTTTGTCGGTTTCTATGATTATATGGCTTGTGCTTATATGTTTTTGCAGCTTAGAAAATTGTTTATACTATAGTTGCATTTTAAAACCTTTTTTTATTGATAAGATGTTTAATATAAGATAAGTTTTTTAGGCTATGTATAGGGTGTCTATCGAAAATTTTGCCCATAATGCAAAAGGAATTGCTAAGATAAATGGAAAAATCGTCTTTGTAAGTTATGTGTTACCCAATGAAATTGTCGATATAGATATAGTGAGCCAAAAGAAGGACTATTCCATTGCAAATTTAGTTGATATAAAGAAACCGTCTAAAGAAAGAATAGAGCCAATCTGTAAATATTACGGTTTATGTGGAGGATGTGATTTGCAGCATGCAAATTATAGCTATCAGCTTGAGCTGAAAAAATTCATTTTAAAACAAACGATAAAAAAGATAGCAAAGTTTGACTTTAACGATATAGTTGTTGTGGCGTCAAAGAATCCGTTTTATTACAGAAGGAGAGTTAAGTTTAAGTGTATAGGGAAAGAGTATGGATTTAATAAGAAAAAAAGCAATGAAGATGTTTTGATAGACAGGTGTGTAATAGCAGATGAAGCGATTAACGATTATATATTAAAAAACAGATGTAAAAATTATGAAATACTTGTTGATGATAAAGGTTTAATTAATCCTAAAAAAGGCTTTTTGGATTTATCTTTTATTAAAGACGGTCTATACATTAATTATAGCCCAAAAGCATTTGTCCAGGTAAACAGATATATTAACATAAAAATGATAGAAACATTGATAGATATGGTTAAGAAAGAGCATTGCTCTTTTGTATTGGATTTTTTTGGCGGTATAGGCAATTTTTCAATCCCTTTGGCTGCTATTGGATGTGATGTTGTGAATTTGGAGTATAATAAAAGCGCTTTAAATTCTTTTAAGGATAGTGCAAGGATGTTAAACCTAAGCAGTAAGCTAAAATCAAAAAGAATAAATCTGTTTATGCCGTTTAATTTAAAGGAAAAACCTGATTGTGTAGTTTTAGATCCGCCCAGAAGCGGTGCCAAAAGGGTTATGAGCTATATTTTAAACAGTAAACCTAAAACCGTTTTTTATTTTTCCTGTGAACCATCAACCCTTGCTAGAGATATTTCAAGTTTGCTTAGTTTATATGATGTAGAGAAGATGTTTTTATTTGATATGTTTCCACAAACGCACCACTTTGAGACGCTTGTTAAATTAAAGATAAGATAATCCGTAACATACTTGAAATGTTTAGCCTAAAAATATAAACTTAGCACAAAAATTAGACGGGGGTAATAGCCATGAAAATAGCGCTTATTGGTGGCGGTGGAAGAGAGCATGCATTGGCTTATAAAATATGCGAATCCGATTTATGCGAAAAGCTTTATTGCTTGCCTGGTAATGCAGGGACATCAAAAATTGCCGAAAATGTAGAGATTGCAGTCGATGATATAGAAAGAATTGTAAAATTTTGCAAAGATAATACTGTCGATTTGGTGGTTGTAGGTCCTGAAGACCCGTTGGCGAAAGGTATTGTCGATATGTTGGAAAAAGAAGGTATAAAGGCGTTTGGTCCAAAAAAAGATGCCGCAAAAATTGAAGCAAGTAAGTCTTTTGCAAAATATATATTCAAGAAATACGGTATACCCACGGCTGAATATGAAACGTTTGATAATTACGACGACGCTGTAAGATACGTAAAACAAAAGGGTGCGCCTATTGTCATAAAGGCTGACGGATTGGCGGCTGGAAAGGGCGTTACGGTTGCCGAAAAAGAAGAAGAAGCGATTAACGCCCTAAAGACCATATTCTTGGATAAAAAATTCGGAAACGCAGGGAGTAGTGTGGTTATAGAAGAAAAACTAACGGGCGAAGAAGCGTCGTTTTTGGTATTTAGCGACGGCGATAGCATTTTACCCATGATAGCGGCGCAAGACCATAAACCTGTATTTGACGGCGATAAGGGCCCAAACACCGGCGGTATGGGTGTTTATGCAAAAGCCCCGATTGTCGATAAACAGTTGGAAAAAGAGATAATAGAAAAATTTATGAAAAGGGCAATTGATGGGCTAAAGGCTGAAGGTATAGAGTATAAGGGCGTTTTGTATGCCGGTTTGATGATTGATGAGAATAAGCAACCCAAGATATTGGAATTTAATTGTAGGTTTGGAGACCCAGAAACTCAGGCAATTTTACCTTTGATGGATAGCGATATAGTGGAAATATTCCTATCTTGCATAGATAATACGCTTGCGTCAAAAAGTATAAATTGGAAGGATAAATATGCCGTGAGCGTTGTTGCCGCAAGCGGCGGATATCCGGGAAGCTACGAAAAGGGTAAGGTGATAGAAGGGTTAGATGAAGTCGAAAAATTGGACGACATATTCGTATTCCATGCGGGAACCAAAATTTGCGACGGCAAAGTAGTAACAAACGGTGGAAGGGTTTTAAACGTCGTAGGCTTAGATAAGGATTTTAAAAAGGCCCAAGAAAAAGCTTATAAAGCCATAAAGATGATACATTTCGACGATATGCACTTTAGAAACGACATAGGAAACAAAGCATATAAGTATTTGTAAATAATAAAGCAATACCGAATTGTAGAGCAAGCCGCCACAAAATGTGGCGGTATAAAGTTTAAAACCTATCTACTCTTTTTCTATCTCAATTTGGACTATATGGGTAGGCTTTCTTACCGAAAGACTGCCCTTTTTTTCGTATTCTTCCTTAATCTTTTTTCTTAATGCGTCTTCTAAGTTTTCGATAATTAAATGTAGTTCTTCAATCTGTTTTTTCATACGCATAATTATGTCTACACCTGCAAGATTTACACCGAGTCCTTGTGTCATTTCTCTAATAAATTTTATATCTTCCAAATCTTCATCGGTAAATAATCTTATGTTGCCCGCTGTTCTTTTGGGTTTTATAAGCCCTTCTCTTTCGTATTCTCTTAACGTATGCGGGTGTATATTTAGAAGTTCGGCAACCATACCAATCGTATAAAATCCTTTTTTTACTCCCATGGCTTATACCTCTAATTTTCTTTTTATTTCTTCGTCTTCTTGAACGTTTTTTGGTATTATTATATTTACCTTTGCATAAAGCGCATCGTTTCCTATGCCTTTGCCGTTTATTTTGAAGACCTGGTTGCATTGAGTTCCCTTGGGTATTTTAATTGTAACGTCTCCGTCAAGTGTTTTAACCTTTGCCTTTCCGCCAAATAGCGCCGTTGTTAAGGGTATGTCAAATGTTGTATAGAGCTTGTTGTCTTTTATTTCGAAATTAGGGTTTTTACTAACGTTGACTACAAGGTATAAATCCCCTCTGCCACCGGGTCCGTGCTGCCCTTTGCCTTTGACCTTTAGTTTTGCTTTATCCTTTATGCCGGCAGGTATTTTAACTTTTATATTTTCACCGTTTATGTTTAATGTAAGCGTTGTTCCTTTAACTGCGTCTTTAAAGTCGAGATTCATATTATAATATATATCTGCGCCTTTTGGTTCATAAGTGCTTCTAAAGCCGTTACTTCTTGCTCCGCCGAACAGGTTTTCAAAAATATCGCCTATGTCAAAATCGGCAGATGAGTTTGTATATCTAAAACCACCGCCACCGAAATTTCTAAAGATGTCTTCGTAGTTGGCGTTTGTTTGACCTGATGCATCAAACCCGGCAAACCCAAACTTATCGTATTGAGCACGTTTTTCCTTGTCGGATAAAATAGAGTATGCTTCGTTTACCTCTTTAAATTTTTTTTCTGCTTCTTTGTTGTTTGGGTTTAGGTCTGGATGATATTTCCTTGCCAACTTTCTGTATGCCTTTTTTATCTCATCGTCTGTGGCGTTTTTATTTAAACCTAAAACTTCATAAGGATCTCTCATATTACCACCTCTTTCTTCAAAATTATTACACCTATAATATATGCTTGATAGAGATATTGTCAAGTTTTGTATTTAGCAAAAATTCCTATTAACAGTGGATTTATAAAAAAATATAAAAAAATTATTTTAAACCTTGACAATATTACTATTAGGGTTATATTTAGACTTGGAAATTAAAAAAGAATGAACGGGAGGTGTAAAGATGTTGAGTAGATTAGAGCCTTTTAAAGAGTTAACCACTCTTCAGGACAGATTAAATAAGGTTTTTGACGGATTATTGCCAGCAACACCAACAAGGGATGCAAATGATTGGATTCCTGCTGTGGATGTTTATGAAGATAAAGAATCGATAACAATCGAAGTTGAAGCTCCTGGAATGAAGGAAGAGGATTTAAAGGTTAATCTTGAGAACAACACGCTGACAATTTATGGTGAAAGAAAGTTCGAAAAAGAAGAGAAAGAGAAAAACTATTACAGGATGGAAAGAAGCTATGGCAATTTCTCAAGAAGCTTCTTCTTGCCCGACAATATTGACCCTAAAGGCATAAAAGCAAAATACAAAGACGGAATCTTGAAGTTGATTTTGCCAAAGAAGGCTGAGTCAAAACCACAAAGCATTCCTATCGAAAAAGAGGGCAAATAATCCTAACGTTAGTGCCGTGGAGGGTGTTTGCCCTCTATGGTTCTGACGTTAAAAAATAATTAGGAGGTAGTGTAATGGATATAAATAGACTAACCGTTAAATCACAAGAGGCTTTGCAAAATGCAAAAACTATAGCAGAGTCGCACAAAAATCAAGAGATAGGTTCTCTGCATCTGTTAAGGGCTATACTTTCAGATAATGAAAGCGTTGCCGTATCAACATTAAAGAAATTGGGAAGCGACATAAGCGCCATAACGGCGAAGATAGATGAACATATCGAACGTATACCAAAGGTAGAAATGACCAGCTCTACGTCAGCACAGATATACATAACCAAGGAGCTTGACGACGTGTTTAAAAGAGCCGAAGAGCAGATGAAGTTAATGGAAGACGAGTATGTAAGCATTGAACATTTTCTTTTGGCATTAACCGAAAAATGCGATGCCGCAAGCATATTTAAAGAATTTAACATTAAAAAAGAAGACATAATGAAAGCTTTAATAGATATCAGAGGTTCAACAAGGGTAACAGACCAAAATCCCGAAGAAAAATATGAAGCGCTGAAAAAATACGGTCGGGATATGACCGAGCTTGCAAGAAGCGGCAAACTCGACCCTGTTATAGGAAGAGATGACGAGATAAGAAGAAGCATACAGATACTATCAAGAAGAACAAAGAATAACCCTGTTTTGATAGGTGAACCTGGTGTCGGTAAAACGGCTATCGTAGAAGGTCTTGCCCAAAGAATAGTTGCAAGGGATGTTCCTGAAAGTTTGAAGGATAAGACAATCATAGCACTTGATTTGGGTGCTTTGGTTGCAGGCGCAAAATTTAGAGGCGAATTTGAAGAGCGTTTAAAAGCCGTTTTAAATGAAGTTAAACGCTCAGACGGAAGAATTATACTGTTTATCGACGAGTTGCATACCGTCGTAGGCGCAGGAGCAGCCGAAGGCTCTATGGATGCGTCCAATATGCTTAAACCTATGCTTGCAAGAGGGGAGTTAAGATGTATAGGTGCAACCACGCTTAAAGAGTATAGAAAATATATTGAAAAGGACGCAGCGCTTCAGAGAAGATTTCAACCCGTATTTGTCAAAGAGCCGACCATTGAAGACAGTATATCGATATTAAGAGGATTAAAAGAAAAATACGAGATTCATCACGGTGTAAAGATTAAGGATTCGGCGATTGTTGCGGCTGCTACCTTAAGTCATAGATATATAACCGACAGATTTTTGCCGGATAAGGCGATAGATTTGATTGATGAAGCAGCAGCAAGCTTAAAAACTCAGCTTGAAAGCGAGATAGAGCCTGTAGATAACCTAAAAAGAAAGATAGCTCAACTCGAAATAGAAAAACAGGCTCTAAAGAAAGAAAACGACGCCGACTCCAAAAAAAGGCTTGAAGAGCTGGAAAAAGAACTATCCCAACTAAAAGAAGAGCTTGATTCTATTAAAGCCAAATGGGATTACGAAAAGAGTTTGATTAGCGACATACACGCGATTAAAGAAAAGATTGATAAGATTAAAACCGACATTGAACTTGCCGAAAGAAGCGGTGATTTTGAAAAGGCGAGTGTGTTGAAGTATGGCGATTTGCCGAAACTTGAGCAGGAGCTTGAAAAGAAAAACGAAGAGTTAAATAAAATAGAAAACAGGCTTTTGAAAGAAGAAGTAACGGAAGAAGAGATAGCTCAAATCGTATCCAAATGGACAGGCATTCCTGTTTCCAAGATGCTTGAAAGCGAAAGAGAAAAACTTTTGAAGATGGAAGATATACTCAAAAAACGCGTCGTAGGCCAAGACCATGCCGTAAAATCGGTAAGCGAAGCAATTTTGCGTTCAAGAGCGGGATTGTCAGACAAAAACAGACCGATTGCATCGTTTATCTTCTTGGGACCTACGGGTGTTGGAAAAACAGAGCTATCTAAGGCGCTGGCTGAGTATCTATTTGATGATGAGCGTGCTATTGTTAGAATTGATATGAGCGAATATATGGAAAAATTCTCAGTTTCAAGGCTTGTGGGTGCACCTCCTGGTTATGTTGGATATGAAGAAGGTGGTCAGTTGACAGAAGCCGTTAGGAGAAGACCGTATTCGGTTGTTTTGCTTGATGAGATAGAAAAGGCTCATCCAGATGTATTTAATATTCTTTTGCAAGTGCTTGATGATGGTAGACTTACCGATTCTAAAGGTGTAACGGTCGATTTTAGAAATACGATAATCATCATGACATCCAATGTGGGAAGCGAGTATTTGACAAGGATTAAGGGAGAGCCCGGAACAGATGGCTATAAGATAGAGTTTGATAAAGCCGTCGTTGCCGTAAATGAAGAGATGAAAAAGCTCTTTAAACCTGAATTTTTGAATAGGGTTGACGAGATAATCGTATTTAATCCGTTGGGTAAAAATGAGATTAAGAAAATCGTTAGACTATTGCTTAACACTACGAAGAAAAAGGTTGATGAGAAGGGTTATAATATAGAATTCAGCGAAGCGCTCATCGATAGGATTGCCGATGAAGGCTTT
>JAMOQJ010000058.1 GCA_027064065.1 Desulfurellales bacterium | reverse complement strand
CTGAAGAAAGATTGGATGGAAAAGAATTAACAGTAACGGTATTCAACGATACAGTATTTCCTATAATAGAAATAAAACCTAAAAAAGGATTTTATGATTACAAAAATAAGTATACCAAGGGTGCAACAGAATATATTGTGCCTGCTCAAATAGATAAAAGTGTGGAAATGTTGTGTAAAAGTGTTGCGTTTAAGGCTTATAATTCTATCGGATGTCGTGGTTGTGCAAGGGTTGATATGATATTAAAAAACAATATTCCATACGTTTTAGAGATAAATACTATTCCCGGCATGACTGCTACAAGTCTTGCTCCTAAATCTGCCAACGCTGCCGGTATAGAATTTCAAGAACTTACAAAAATGATGATAGAAGGATAGGTTGTGATAGACTATAAAGATATTGACAAAAAACCTGATAATAAAACATACCCATTTAAAAGCATATCATCAGTATTAATATTATTTGCTCTTTTTATATTTCTTTTTTTGGCTATATATTTTTATACTTTATATACCCGTGAGTATTATGTTTTGAAGTATGTTGCCATTAGCGGAAATCACGTTTTAAGTGCAGATACTATAAAATCCCTAACATTAACAAATAAAGCAAGTTGTATAAATAATCACGATGAAGAAGATATATACTCTTCTTTGATAATAAATCCTTGGGTAAAAATGGCATATGTTGCTAAAATATATCCAGATACAATTTATATTAAAATTCTTGAAAGAAAGCCTTATGGTATAGTACAATCAAACGAGAAGATATTTATTATGGACAAAAGTGGCAATGTTATAGATACGTACAAGAAGGGATTAAATCTTGATATGTCTAAGTTACCTTTAATTATTACCGAAAAGCAAAACGACGTAAACAAGCCTTTCTTGATAAAAGCCATCTTGGAGGCTTATAGAAAATTAGACAAATTGGGAAAAATAAATTATATTGAGATAATATCTGATAGTCACCAACTTGTGCACTTCGCCAATGCGTTTGATGTAGAGATAGATAGCCTAAACTGTCCAAGTAAAGCATTTGAGCATCTTCGTAAGGAGTGGAGAAATTTGCTTAGAAAGAGAAAAAGGCTGAAAAGCGTAAGTATTTGTTTTTCTGATAAATTCGTATTGAGTTGGAAAAAGGAGAGAAAACGGTGAGTGAAATAGAAAATAGGGATGTAGTTGTTGGTCTGGATATAGGTACTACCAAAATATGTGTTATAGTTGGCAAAAAAACACCTGAAGGTGAAGTAAAAATAATAGGTATAGGTCAAACGCCTTCAAAAGGATTAAGAAAGGGCGTGGTAATCAATATAGATGAAGCTGTTTTATCCATAAAAAGGGCTGTGGCTTATGCTGAAAGAATGAGTGGCGTTAAAATCGATAGTGTTTATACTGGTATTGCTGGTGGACATATTCGCTCTTACAACTCAAGCGGCGTTGTTGCTATAAAGAATTTAGAGGTTGCCGAATCGGATATTAGAAGGGTTATAGATGCTGCTAAAGCTGTTGCTATCCCACCAGACAGAGAAATTATACACATTATACCTCAAGAGTTCATTGTGGATGATCAGGCAGGAATCAAAGACCCAAGAGGAATGAGTGGAACAAGACTTGAAGTTAGAGTGCATATAGTTACAGGTGCTGTTACGAATGTTCAAAATATAGTAAAATGTTGTCAAAAAAGTGGGCTTAAGGTTAATAATATTGTTTTGCAACCTATAGCTTCAAGCCAAGCAGCTGTAATGCAGGAAGAAAAAGATTTGGGTGTTTGTCTTGTAGATATAGGTGGTGGAACAACAGATGTTGCTGTCTTTATATCCAACGCCATCAAACACACATCGGTAATAGCATTGGGCGGAGACCATATTACAAACGATATAGCTATAGGCTTAAGGACGCCGTTTAAGGATGCCGAAAAAATAAAAAAAGAATATGGATGTGCGATGGCGAGTTTGGTAGACGATAGTGAAATTATATCTATACCTGCTGTAGGAGATAGAAAGCCAAGAGAATTGCCAAGGAGAATGCTTAGCGAAATTATAGAACCAAGGGTTGAAGAGATTTTTTCTCTTGTTAAGGAAAGCCTTGATAAGATGGGGGTTTTGCCCATGCTTGCTTCGGGCATTGTTTTAACTGGAGGTTCAGCATTAATGAAAGGAGCTGCAGATTTAGCTGAGAATTCTTTTAATCTACCCGTTAGAATAGGCAAACCTACAGGGGTTGTTGGACTAAAGGATTCGGTTGATAATCCTATGTATGCAACAGGAGTTGGACTTGTTTTATACGGATTTAATCAGCAAAAAAGTGATGATGATTTAAATATATTGCCTAATAGCAAAGGTGGCGATGATGGGTTATTTACTACCATTTTATCAAAGATGAAAAGTTGGGTTAGGGAGATGTTTTAATCGCGGAGGTTTATGTAATGTCTGAAAATGTTGTTGGTGCTGTTATAAAGGTTATTGGTGTTGGCGGTGGCGGAAGTAATGCTATAAACAATATGATAGAGCACGGAATAAAAAATGTTGAATTTATAAGTGCAAATACGGATTTGCAAGCTTTAGACGCATCAAACGCCCCAACAAAGATACAGCTTGGAAAAAAGTTGACAAAGGGATTGGGCGCTGGAAGCGATCCTGAAAAAGGTAAAAAATCAGCAGAAGAGAGTGCAGAAGAGATTGAAGAAGCTCTAAAGGGCGCAGATATGGTGTTTATAGCTGTTGGCATGGGCGGCGGAACAGGAACCGGTGCATCTCCTGTGATTGCCAAGATAGCAAAACAGCTTGGAGCATTGACTGTTGGTGTCATAACAAAGCCATTTGATGTTGAAGGTAGGGTGAAAAAGGAGTTGGCTTTAGATGGAATAGAAGAGCTTAAGAAAAATATCGATAGCATAATTACCATACCTAACCAAAAGATACTTGAGGTTTATAGAAATCTTAGCTTAAAAGAAGCCTTTAAAAAAGCTGATGATATATTAAGACAAGCTATTCAGAGTATTGTCGATTTGATACATAAACCTTCAGAGAGTGCTCAAATTGTTATGAATATAGACTTTGCCGACGTTCAAAGAATAATGACGGAAAAAGGTGTGGCGTTAATGGGTATTGGCGAAGCAAGTTCAGCTGGCGGAGAAAATAGAGTCCAAAAAGCAATTGAAATGGCTATATCAAATCCATTATTGGAAAATGCGAGTATCAGAGGAGCAAAGGGTATAATAATGAATATAACAGCAGGTAAAAACTTTGGCTCTGACGAAATGTATCAGGCTACATCCGTTATAGAAAAAAGCATGGATGAGAGAGCCATATTTAAATGGGGATACGTTGAAGATGAGACTTTAGAAGATAGGGTAAGGATTACAATAATAGCTACCGGATTTGAAGATAAGAAACCTATCAGCTCAACCCATAAAGTATACACTACGGCAGCAACAAAATCGCCTCAAGATAAAAAAAAGGTTATGGAACAGATTAAAAAGGATTCTGGTATACCTATTGATGATGAATTCGATATACCAACATTTATAAGAAGGAATAAACTTGATTCATAGCGGCAATATGACGATAAACCTTATTATCGTTGCTGCCGCATCTTTTCTTTTAGGAAGTATACCGTTTGGATATATTGTTGCAAAAATTAAAGGTGTAGATATAAGAAAACATGGAAGCGGTAATATAGGCGCGACAAACGTATATAGAACCATCGGGAAAAAAGAGGGTGTGCTAACGCTTCTTTTGGACCTAATGAAGGGTTTTATATGTGTTTTAGCTGTGAAATTAGTATTTAGTAACCCGATATATTGGTATGTTGCGTCTATTTTTTCTGTGTTAGGTCATGATTTCAGCGTTTTCTTAAAATTTAAAGGTGGTAAAGGTGTGGCAACGACATACGGTGCAGTTTTAGGGCTTGTGCCATATGCAGCTTTAATAGGTATGTTTATATGGATATCTATACTACTAAAAACAAAATATTCATCACTTGCTGCGCTTTTATCATTCTTTATATCAACAACCACATCTGTAGTTTTTTTTAAAAACGGATATGTAGAATATATATTTGTATTTTTGTTTATTCTTATGATTGCAAAACATAAAGAAAATATTAAAAGGATAATAAATAGAGAAGAAAAAAGCATAAATTTGTAAAAAATTTGAGTTTTTTTGCGTAATTATGTATAAAGAATGCGAGGTAAAAAATGGCTCTTAAAAAAATGGAAATTGAACTTTTGGCCAACAAGATTGCTACAAATCTTATAAGCTCCGGTTATGTAAAAATAAACAAGGATGTATCGTTTATAAAGTCCATAGTTAGAGATGTTTTGACTGAAGATGTTCAAAAAGAAAGAGAAATAGATGCAAAAACAAAGGAACTTTTGGTTGAATTTTCAAGAGAGATAGAAAATGAAAGGCTGGATAATTCAAAACTATTCATTATGGCAAAAAAGAAAGTTGCAAAGAGAGAAGGTTTTCTATTATGAGATACAGTAAAGCGAGAATAAGATTTTTATCAAAGAAAATCCTTGACGAATGTTTGGATAAAAATGCTTTTGATTTAATATCTAAAGATTCCTTGGTTATAAATAGAATATACGATACAATAGAAGAATACTTCTCATTAGAAGATGAAGTCTATGAAAAGGTGATGGAAAGCCTTGAGAAAAGAAAAAAGAAATTAATACCCGGAAGCTCAGAATGGGAAATAGCATTTAATAAGGCTTACGAAGAAGAAATGGGAAAGAGACTCTTAAAATGAAAGCTTATCTTTTATTGGAAAACGGTGCTTTATTTGAAGGTAAATCTTTCGGTAAGGTTGGTAGTTGTGTAGGGGAAATTGTATTCAACACAAGTATGAGCGGATATCAAGAAATTCTTACAGACCCTTCATATAAAGGTCAGATAGTTACTATGACATATACTCAGATAGGTAATTATGGCGTAAACAGCGAAGATGAAGAAAGCTTTAAGCCGTATGTTGAAGGATTTGTTGTAAAAGAGTTATCCGAAATAGCATCGAATTTCAGAAAAGAGAAAACGCTTAACGAATATTTAAAAGAGCATAATATAGTTGGTATTTCTAATATAGACACAAGAAAGCTTACCAAGATGATAAGAGATAAAGGTTCATTAATTGGAGCCATAACTTCAGAAGAAAACGGTTTGGATAGATTGAAGAGTATGATAGAAAGCTATTCAATAGTAGGCCAAGATATGGTTCAATATGTAACAGCCGACAAACCTTATGAATTTTCAGATGATTTGTTCTATTTTAATTTTCAAAATAAAAGGATTAAAAGGGTTATCAACAATAAAAGGTTGGTGGTTATAGATTTTGGAGTAAAGAAAAATATATTAAGGCATTTAAAATCTGTAGGATTTGATATTACGGTTATCTCTGCATACAGCAGCTTTGAAGAGATAAAATCTTATAATCCTGATGCACTATTTTTATCAAATGGTCCTGGAGACCCAAGAGGCGTTGAGCAAAGATGGATTGATGAATATAAAAAGGCTATAGAAAAATATCCTACCTTAGGTATTTGCTTTGGTCATCAGATAATAGCGAGATGTTTCGATATAGACGTATATAAAATGAAATTTGGACATCACGGCGGAAATCATCCGGTTAAAGATTTAGAAAATGGCACAATAGCCGTAACGGCTCAGAATCATAATTATGCAGTAGATTCAGATAGCCTGCAAAAAAAAGGATTCAAGGCAACACACATCAATCTTAACGATAACAGTATTGAAGGAATGAAACATACATTTTTACCCTTAATGTCTGTTCAGCATCATCCTGAAGCATCTCCTGGCCCTCACGATGCTGAATATCTGTTTGAAAAATTTGCATTAATGGTAAAATCATAAAATGATAAAGGAGAGTTTGTGAGAAAACAAAGAACAATACAAGATAAAATAAAGGTATCTGGTGTTGGCTTGCATACGGGCAGGCGAGTTGAGATAGAACTTGCTCCCGCAAAAGAGAATACGGGTGTTGTATTCTATAGGGAAGACAAAGATGTAGAAATAGAGCTGTCTCCTGAAAGTGTTGTTGATACGCAACTTGCTACGACCATAGGAAAAAATGGCGTATTAATAAAAACTGTAGAGCATCTTTTATCTACTCTTTTTGGTTTACACATTGATAACGTATTCATATCTTTAAAAGGCGAAGAGATACCAATAATGGACGGATCAAGCGCACCTTGGGTTTACCTAATAAGAACAGCAGGAATTGTCGAGCAGAATGCATATAAAAAAACCATCATAGTAAAAAAACCTATTAAGATAAAAGAAGAAGGCAAATTTGCAGCACTTATACCATCGAAAGAGTTTGAGATTAGTTATTCCATAAACTTTAATAATACTTTTATAGGAAAACAAAGAATGGATGTGGTTGTTGATGAGCATACCTTTATAAAAGAGATTAGTAAAGCAAGAACGTTTGGTTTTTTGAAAGATATAGAGTTTTTACAGTCTCATAATCTTGCTTTGGGTGGAAGCCTTGATAACGCCGTTGTAGTAGATGAATATGGTATAATAAATGAAGACCCGTTAAGATATGAAGATGAGTTTGTTAGACATAAAATACTCGATGCCATTGGTGATTTGTCAATTCTTGGAATGGATATTAAAGGTAAGTATATAGCCTATAAGTCGGGACACAATTTGAACAATAGACTGCTTAGAAAACTTACTTCTGATAGAACGGCTTATGAAATAGTTTCAAATCCTTCAAGAGAAAAATCCGTAGGTGATTTTGTATGGGAACCTCAAGGTTCTATTTAGGTAATTTTTTAGTTTACATAATGTAAATTATCAGAACCAAAATAGATAGTGGAAACCATTCTAACTGTTATTGATTCACTCAATATATACCAGCCAAAGAGCGGCTATAGATTTTCTTTAGAGCCGTTTATTTTATCAAAAGATATAGACATCAAAGATAATCAATGTGTCGTGGATTTTGGAAGCGGTTGCGGAATTATTTCTGTATTGATAGGAAAAATAAATCCCAGATGTAAAATATATGCAGTAGAAAATAATGATGATATGAGCAATATTATAAGAAAAAACATAGCATTACATAATCTTGATAATGTGATTGTGGTTAAAACTTTAGAAGAGATAAAAACAAACGAAGTGGATATTGTTATAAGTAATCCGCCATATTTTACAAAAGATTCATACCGTAGTTCAAAGAAATTTTTTAGTGAAAAATTTGAAACTCAATCAATAAAAGAAATCCTTTTATCAATAAGAAGAATTATAAAAAACAAGGGGCTGCTTCGTTTAAGCTACCATCCTACAAGGATTATAGATTTGATAAAAATACTTGATGGGTTAGGTTTTGGCATAAAATCTATAAAACCCATCTACGGTTCTATGAACTCAAAGGCTTCTTTTGTTATTTTGGATTCTAAATTTAATACAAAGAGCTATACGATAATAGAAAAGGCTGTTTATTTAGATTGATATAGTGTTTTTACAATATTTACTAAATTATCAGCGCTTAGTCCAATCTGTTTTCTCAATGTTGGTTGGTCTCCCTGCTCTATGAAAACATCAGGGATACCAATAGATTTGAATGGTATATTGATACCGTTTTCAGAGATAAATCTTGCTATTGATGAGCCAAACCCACCTATGATTGCATTTTCTTCTATTGTAACTATAGCCTTAAAATCTTTTAAGTTATTATTTAAATAATTAAAATCCATAGGTTTAACAAAACGTGCGTTAACAATTTCGGCAGATATGTTTTCTGATTTTAACATTTTATGGGCATCGAGAGCTATCTTACAACAGTTACCTACAGCTAATATTGCTACATCGCTACCCTTTTCAAGGATTTGCCAAGAACCTATAGATATTGCATCATCGTCATATTTATCGCCTAAATCAATAGATTCCCCTCTCGGATATCTTATAGCAAAAGGTCCATCTTTATATTCAACTGCTAAATCTAACATCTTTTCAAGTTCCCTTGCATCCTTTGGTGCTGCAATAATCATATTCGGAATAGGGCTAAGGTATGATATATCAAAATCACCTTGATGGGTTTCGCCATCATCTCCAACTATACCTGCCCTATCTATGGCAAATACAACAGGTAATTTTTGCAAAGCTATATCATGTATTATCTGATCATATGCCCTTTGTAAAAATGTTGAGTATATTGCAACAATTGGTTTTATGCCTTTCATAGCCAAACCGCCTGCCATTGTTACGGCATGTTGTTCGGCTATTCCAACATCAAATACTCTATCGGGATATGAATTCTTTACTTTTTCTAAACCTGTTCCCAGAAGCATTGCTGCCGTTATAGCAACAACATTATCCTTCTTTGAAAATATATCCAATACTTTATTTGCAAAGATGCTTGAATATGAAGGGTTTGCTGTTTTTTTTATTGGTTTTCCACTTTTTATGTCAAATTTACCTATGCCATGAAATAGAGATGGATTATCTTCTGCCGGTTTGTATCCCTTGCCTTTTGTTGTTAGTAGGTGCACAACCAAAGGACCTTTAATGTTTTTGACATTATTGAATATTTTTATTAAATCTTCTATTTTATGGCCGTTTATAGGTCCAAAGTACTTAAATCCAAACTCTTCAAATAGTAAACCGGGAGAAAAGAACTTAAAAGACTCTTCTACCTTCCTAGCTACTTTTAATGTAGGTTTTTGTGGTATAGGGAGAGTATTGATAATCTTTTCTATCTCTTCTCTTAGTCTGTTATACACAGGACCTGTCATCTTTTTTGAAAGGTATGTTGATATAGCGCCAAGTGATTGAGAGATTGACATATTATTGTCGTTTACAATAACGATTAAATCGGTATCCATATATCCTGCATTATCCAACCCTTCATAAGCTATACCGCTTGATAATGCACCATCGCCTATTACGGCAATAACTTTTTCTTTAGTACCCTTTAAGTCCCTTGCTATAGCCATTCCTAAGGCTGCTGATATTGATGTGCTTGAATGCCCGACATTAAAAACATCATATTCACTCTCTTGGGTTTTTGGAAATCCGCTTAAACCTTTATACTGTCTTAATGTATAAAATTTATCTTTTCTACCTGTTATAATCTTATGTGCGTATGTTTGATGGCCTACATCCCAAATTACTTTATCAAAAGGAGTATTAAAACAGTAATGCAACGCCAACGTAAAATCAACTGCACCTAAGGATGATGCAAGATGTCCACCCGTTTTTGATACGTTGTAAATTATAAAATCCCTAATCTCAGATGCTAAAACTTCAAGTTCTCTTACACTTAAGCTTCTTATATCTTCAGGATTATTAATGGTTTCAAGAATCACCAATAAAAACTCCTCACTTCATTCGAGCCAAGTAATCTTGAGCATCTTTGGCTTCCTTTGTTTGCGGATAGTCTGATATGACCTTTTTTAATAGATACTTGCCGTCTATATTGTCTCCCAAGTTAATGAATGATATTCCTTCCTTTAATACAGCTTTGGCAACATATTGATTGTTAGGGTATGTATTAATGAGATAGTCGTAATTTATAATGGCTTTGTCGTATATATGTTTATTGAAGTAGCTTTCTGCTATATAGAATATGGAGTTTGGTACATATTTTGAATCTTTGTATTCATCTTTAATTTTGTTAAAAAGCTTTATTGCATCTGTATAAAGCTTTTTATCATATAGTCTTTTTGCTGCCATATAGAGTTCTTCATCTGTTTTTTTATTTTCTTCGGGTTGTTTTGGCGGCTGTTGTTTAATGTTTTGTTTTGCAATTTCTGTTTGTTTATTAGTGCTTTGTGTTTGCTGTAAATCTTTTTTTGTTTTTTGTAAAGGTTTAATGTTTTTATGCAGCTTTGGTAGTGCGGCAATTTGAGTAGGTGTGTGGTTATTTGTAGTCTTCTCTAGTGTAGGTTTGCTACTAATTGGCTTTTCTGTAAGTTGCACTGGTTTGTTGGTAGTGCTATGTGCATATACTCCACTATTGAGTTTTGCTTCCACTGCTTCAAGTCGTCTCGTTATCTCATCCAATCTTCCTTTAAGTTCACCATACTTTACAAGTAAATCTTCTATCTTAAGATAAAGATTGGCTTGCTGACGTCTTAAGTTTTCGATGGATTGTTCATTTTTTATAACATTGGCTTGCACGGCATAAGGATTTTCTTGTGCATAACTAACACTATAACCTATTATTAAAAACAATATAAAAGCTAATATGGTTTTTTTCATAGCTCCTACCTACCTTGACAGAACTACAAAGTGGTCTCTTCTATTTTTTGCCCAAGCTTTTTCATTATGTGCTGGATCAACAGGCCTGCTCTCTCCATAAGAAACTGTTTCTATCCTGTTAGGTGTTATGCCTTTTGATATAAGGTATTGCTTTGCGCTTTCTGCTCTTTTTTTACCCAAAGCTAAGTTGTACTCTTCTGTTCCTCTTTCGTCGCAATTGCCTTCTATCTTAATTGTAACTGAAGGATTATCCTTCATAAATTCAGCCATAACATCCAGTATAGCAGGAACATTTTGTTTAATCCCATATTTATTGATTTGTGTTAGATTATATTTGTCAAAGTTAAAATGTATATCCTGAAAGATAACCTTAAAGTTTTTATCCTTAATTACCTGAGTTGCACCGCTTTTTTCCACAACAACCTTGGTTGCACCCTTCTCTTTTTTGACCATTTTCTCTCCTGGGCATGAGCAACTTGCACTTATCAATGCAACTCCCACCAAAGCAACAGCGAGTGATAATTTTTTATTCATATTCTTTACCTCCAGACTTATTTTTTATTATCTAATAAATACAAAATGATCTCTTCTATTTTGAGCCCAAGCATATTCATTATGTCCTGAGTTTAAAGGCTGGCTTTCGCCATATGAAAGAGTATCTATCCTGTTTGAGCTTATTCCATACCTTTCTACTAAATATCTCTTTACCGCAATAGCTCTTCTTTGTCCCAAAGCTAAGTTGTACTCTTCTGTTCCCCTTTCATCGCAATTACCTTCAATTCTTAGTTTTATTGAAGAATCAGCAATCATTATTTCAGCTATATTTTTTAGAATTTCATCAGGGTTTTCATTAATGCCATACTGACTTATAGGTTCTATCTTTGAACTATTAAATTTAAAATGTATTTCTTTTTTTATTGACATTATTCTTTTCTTTATCTCTTCAGGCGTTAATTTAGAATTTTCAGCTATATTTATATTCGGGTAGGATGTTGATGCATTGGTCTGCGTATATGGATTTGTTACATACTTTGCATTTTCTGTTTCCGTGTAGCTTGGTGACATAGAACCATTTCTTGTTGATGTGCATCCGTTAAATAAAAATGCAACGCTTAACAATATACCCAAAACAAACAACATCTTCCTTTTCATGGCTTTACTCCTTACTAATTTTACTACTTACACTCAAGCCATTATACAGATTATTATCACCTGTTGCAAGAGAGTAGTGGTTATTGAGCGTATTTATTATATATATTCCTTTAATACCATCAAATTCAGCAGTTACAGCGACATATCTTGAATCATATGACCAACTTGGCGAGTCTAAATTATATCCAGCTATAATTGGTTTGTCTTCCGTTCCATCAATATTCATTACTCTTAAATAAGTTTTGCCTTCGTTAATGGATATATATGCTACCTTTTTATCGTTAGGTGATACAGATGGACTTGAATTGTATTTGCCGTTATAGGTTAAACGTTGAGTTGTAGAAATGAAACTATCCAAACTCTTCATATAAATCTGAGGGTTTGCTGTCCTGTTTGAAACAAAAACCATTTTTGAAAAATCGGATGTAAAAGATGGAGATACATTTATTCCATAACTATTGGTTAGATTTCTTAATACTTTTCCCTTTTTGTTTACAACAAAAATATTAACAACTCCATCTCTATTGAATGGAATGGCAAATTTATCTTCATCGTATCTTATCGCTGATATACTCAAATCGGAATCAAAAAATAAC
>JAMOQJ010000057.1 GCA_027064065.1 Desulfurellales bacterium | reverse complement strand
ATGGAAGCCTTCCATAGAAGATATCTACCTTGCAATAAAGCTGTCAAATTGTGGGTTGATATGATTAGACAGCTTGATATTGATATGATTGTTCCTCAGCACGGAGCTGTATTTAATACTCCAGAAATGGTAAAGAGCTTTATAGATTGGATTGAGTGGTTACCTTGTGGCATAGATTTGATGAAAGATGGATATAAAATACCTTAAAAGATTTTGCTTATAAGAAAAATTTAAAGAAGGGCAGGGTTGCCCTTCTAATTAAGATTTAGAATTTTTCCCATTTGGTATATAAGTGTTGAAGTAATATATGGTATAATCGTCAAAAGAGCCATCTCAAACAGAACAAGACTTAAACCGAATTCCTGATAGATGGCGGCAAGCGTAACGATACACGGTATAAAAAGCAGCATAAACACCATAAATGAGTATGCTTGCAAAGGTGTTAATATTGATGAAATCTTGGTTTTGTAGTTGTCTTGCGCATCTTCGAGTTCAAATGTCTGCTGCTTTATGCTAAAAAACATATTTTTAAATGATTCAACTATTGCATTGCTTAGGGATACTATCTGCTCTTTCGTATCTTCAATGAACGTCGTATTGTTTGCTTCGTTGTTTTTGTCTTCTTGTATATTGAGCGTTTGAGCCAATGCGCCAACGACTGTTTCTTTTGCTATCATACCCGGTATTATCGTTGCCACGATTTCCCATCTGTCAAATCCCGTTGGTGCAAAAAGCGGCGTTGCAACCCTTGCCGTTTTACCCAGAATTGAGTTTTGTGGCGTTGAGTTTGGCGGTAGGTTTATAACTCCCCACAACAAGACCATAGTTAGGGCTATAACCGTTCCTGCCTTTATTATAAACGCCCTTGTTCTTGCCCAAACAGATATCCAAAGCATCTTCAGTGTCGGAAATCTATAGGGCGGAAGCTCAAGTAAGAGTTGTGTTTTTTCAGCCTTAAAGGGTTTTGTTTTTCTTAAAAACATGGCTACGATAAAGGCAACGACGATACCTAAAGCATATAACGATAGAACGATTAAGGCTTGATAATGTATAAAAAACACGCCAGTAAAAAGCGAATATATAGGCAATCTTGCGCCACACGACATAAACGGAACCATGATGGCTGTAAGTTTTCTATCGCTTTCGTTTTCTAATGCCCTTGCTGCATAGATTGCAGGAACATTACATCCAAAGCCTAAAATCAGCGGTATGAACGCTTTGCCGTTTAAACCTAAAGAGCTCATAAGCCTATCCATAACAAAGGCAGCACGAGCCATGTATCCGCTTTCTTCCAAAATTGCCAGGAAAAAGTAAAGAAAAAACATTAAAGGAATAAACGATAAAACAAGTCCGACACCACTTAGAGTTCCATCAATCAAAAGAGATTGAAGCCAGTTTGGACAAAAACTAATCGCCTGTTGAACATACTTTGCCAAATATCCGTTTATAAAACCGTCTATCCAGTCTATTAACGGCGCCGAACCGTCGAATGTGAATTTAAATACGAAATACATAAATACGAAAAATATCGGTAAGCCAAGAAGTCTATTTAGAAAAATCTTATCCAGTTTTTCGGTTATATTTATGTTTGTTTTATGCGGCTTTTTGAGTGTTTTTTTCAAGATTCCGTTTATTATGCCGTATCGTGTTTGACTTAAAACAGCTTCGGTATCTTCGCCAAATCGCTCTTCTATTCTCATTATATTTTCTTTTGCCAAACTCGATAGGTCTTTCGATGTCTCTTCTTTTAGTTTCTTTAATGCATATTCGTCTTTTTCTATGAGTTTTATGGCTATCCATCTCAAGGGATACTTGCTGTTTATCGAGTTTTCTTTAAGTTTTTTAATTATATCTTCTATTTCATGCTCCAAAAAACCTTCATATCGTAATTTGTATTTTATTGTTTTTTGGTTTGAAGATTTGCATTCTATGGCCAAGTCCATAAGAGTATCTAAGCCTTCCTTTTTTATTGCTGTTGTAGGAACGATATTTACACCAAGCATTTCAGATATTGTTTCTATGTCGATTTTGTAGCCCGATTTTTTCAATTCGTCGAACATATTAAATGCTAGTATTATCGGTTTTTCCATCTCCATCAAAAGAAGCGTAAGGTATAGGTTTCTTTCTAAATTTGTTGAATCTATGACATTTACGATGCAATCGGGTTTTTCTTCCAAGATAAAATCCCTTGTAATTCTCTCTTCAAGCGTATAAGGGCTTAAACTGTAAACGCCCGGCAAGTCGGTTAGTGTTATCTCTTTTTCTTTGTAAATGAAGGTTGCTGTTTTTTTCTCTACCGTTACGCCAGGCCAGTTTCCAACCTTTAGTTTTGAGCCGGCTATTGCGTTTATTATTGCCGTTTTGCCGACATTTGGGTTTCCAGTAAAGGCTATGTTCATTTTTTGTCCTCCCTGTTTTTGCAGATATTGTTTAATGGACACATTTTACATTGAATAGAAGCAATCTTTTCGATTAGGGTTTTTCTTTTCATGCTACACTCCTTTAATAAGTCTTTCAAAATAAAGTTAGATTAGACTAACATTTTATGTAAAAAAAAGCCTTTATGTAGCAGGTGTTACCATTATTTTTTGAGCCATGCCTCTGCCTATTGCTATCTTTGAGTTTGCTACAACTACGATAATAGGACCAGTTGAGCCGTTTGAGTAGACTTTGACTGTGTTTCCTTCATATAAACCCATTGCCGAAAGACGTTGTCTAAGATTGTTTCCGCCCAGTATCTTTTCAATCTTGAACAGTTCTTTCTCTTTTGCCATCGATAAAGGCATGTTAGACCTCCTCTATTTCTATCTGTTTAGCATCTTTTTTTCTTAAAGACAGTTTATATCCTTTTACTTCGATTTCTATAGGGTCGCCAAGCGGCGCTTTTTTGGTTAATTTTATGGTTTCTCCTTTTATTACGCCCATATCCATCAAACGCTTTTTAATCGTGCTTTCTAATCGTATAGATTTTATTTTTGCTTTTGTGCCGACCTCTAATCTATCGAGTGTTTTTGCATATCTACATTCGCTTACGCCGGTTTCTAAAAATTTTTTGAATTTTATCATCCATTGTGGCGTAGAATTCGGTGCTGTCGATATAAAATCCAGTAGTTTAACAATTCTTTCTACGGTTTCCTTATGTAGGTAGTGTTCAATGGAACAAGCGTCTTTACTTGCAATACCTGGTTCGACCTGTAGGATTTGAGTAAGAAATTTATAAAGCACAAGATGGCGTTCGTATAGGCTTTTTCCTACTTCAAAGCCTTTGTCGGTTAATTCTATGTATCCGTAGTGTTCATGGACTATCAACTCTTTATTTGCAAGTTGTTTTACGGCATTTGCAACAGACGACATTTTTACTTTGAGTTTGTCGGCTAAATCCTTTATCCTAACGACCCTTTTTTCTTGGGATATTTCATAAATTGCTTTCAGATAGTCTTCAGTTGATGGCGTTAGAGTTAAATCCATAGTAAACTCCTTTTAGATTTCTAAAATAAAGTTAGATACAACTAACATTTGCAAATATAAAAAACTTTTTTAATTTTGTCAAGTATATATTAGATTTTGTCTATCTTTAAGGATAGTGTACACTATTTGTTTGATAATAAATCGGCTTTCTGGGTAGATTATGCAATAAGGGAGTCTATATCTTCAGATATAGCCCTATTGCTTCTTTGATATTTTCTAAGGCTTCCTTTTTTGTGTTTCCTTCGGATATACATCCTGGTAAAGATGGAACAAAAACAGTATAGCCACCATCTTCACTTTTTTCTAAAATTATTTTTAAGTTCATAACTTCTCCAAAAATTCATTGTTTTGTAATATTCAAACAGTATAATCAAAGTTTGAAGTAAGGCAAGAGGTAAGTATTGTGAGAGTGCTGCTAATTGAAGATGAAAAAACGCTCGCAGAGCTCATAAAAAGCGGTCTTGAAGACGAAAACTACTCGGTAGATGTTGCATACGATGGTGAAGAAGGGCTGTATTTTGCAGAAAATGAACCGTTCGATATAATAATACTTGATATAATGCTTCCTAAGCTTAACGGCATAGAATTATTAAAAAGGTTGCGTATGCAAAACAATAAAACACCGGTTTTGTTGCTTACGGCAAAAAGTGATATAGAAGATAAGGTGTTGGGTTTAAACAGTGGAGCTGATGATTATCTTACCAAACCTTTTTCTTTTGATGAGCTACTTGCAAGGATAAAGGCTATCTTAAGAAGAAATTATAATATTGCTGATAATATACTGAAGATAGATAATCTTGAAATAAATATGTCTACGCATGAAGTTAAAAGAAATAATATCCTGATAGAATTGACGGCTAAAGAATACGCCCTGCTTGAATTTCTTGCCATAAATAAGAATAAACTACTTACAAGAACAGAAATTACAGAGCATATATATAACTATGATTTTGATAACGATAGTAATGTTGTTGATGTTATGATAACAAGATTGAGAAAAAAGATAGATAAAGGCTTCGGTAAAAAATTAATAACCACCGTACGTGGAGCCGGGTATATGATAAAGGAGTAAGCGTTATTTTATCTTCCATAAAGGCAAGACTAATTTTTTTATATACATTTATAATGTTTATTATACTGTCTGCTTTATCCATAGCGCTTTTTGTCAGTTTGAAGAATATAGTTTATAACCCTATAGATAAGAATCTGTTATCAAAAGCCGAAGCTTTGGATGCTATGGTGGATGAGAGTATAGATAGTGATTTTAAATTTAGTTTCTCCGATACCAAGGGTAATAGTTTCCAGTTTAATGTATCAAAGGGCAGAATGTGGATTTATTCTTCTCAATATTCAAAGTACTTTTTTCAAATTCGTTCATTCGATGGAAAAACCGTAAAAAAATCCATATCTTTAGGCGACAACGATTTACCGTTTAAGCATCATTTGAAGAAAATAGAAACTATACAATGGAAAGGTAAAATACTTAGAATATTAAATTATGTTGACGATAAGAATAAAATAGTGGTCCAAGTTGCATACAACGCAAAAAATGAAAAAGACATATTGGATAATTTTATGCTTATAGCCTTTGTTTTGATTATTTTTGTGATGTTTGCATCTGCTGTTGGTGGATTTATAGTGTCAAAAAAAGCATTGTCGCCAATAGATAGAATAAGCGAAAGAATAAGAAAAATAACTGAAGAGAATTTGAGTGGCGAAATAGAATTGGAAAACGCCCCTGATGAATTAAAGGTTCTTATAGAATCTTTTAATGATATGTTAAAAAGGCTTGATAAATCTTTTAAGCAGAAAAAGCGTTTTATATCGGATGTTTCTCACGAGCTTAAAACACCCGTATCGGTAATAATGATGCAAAGCGAAATTGTTTTGAGAAAACAAAGAAGCGCTGATGAATATAAGAAGGCTTTTTCGGTTATATACGATACAGCTTCTATGATGTCTACGCTTATCGAAAGAATGCTTTTGATGGCACGATTGGACTATAAACGTAACAAAATGAAATTTGAAGATGTAGATATATGCGATATTGTAGAGAATGCCATAAACTTATTAAAACACAAAGCAGAAGAAAAGGGTGTTGATGTTTTATTTGAAAAAGGCGATGTATTCTATGTTAAGGTTGATGCCGTTACCATGCTTGAAGTTTTTGTAAATTTATTGGATAATGCTATAAAATATAATAATAAAAACGGTTATATTAAAATTAATGTAAAATCTGATGAAGAATGGGTTGTTGTTGAGATGAGCGATAACGGCGTAGGAATATCCGAAGAAGAGTTAGAAAAAATAGATGAAGAGTTTTACAGGATTGATGAATCACGCTCAAAAAAGACAACAGGATTTGGTTTGGGCTTAAGCATAGTAAAAAAGATTATCGAAATACACGAAGGAAAGCTTGTCATAAAAAGCAAAGTTGATAAAGGAACTACTGTTTCTGTTTTTTTAAAAAAATCATCTTAAGCATTATTTTTTAATCATTTTGTAATATTCAGTTACTATAATAATACTAAGAATGAAGGTAGGAGGTGTGCTATGGCAAGAAAAAAGACGTTAAAAGGCGCCTTGGTTACCACAATAATATTTGTGGGACTACCATTATCATCTTATAGCGGAGTTGTTTTATCTATGAATCGCTGCGGTGTTAATATGCAAAAAACAATTGAAAGGATTCAAATAGGCAATGTTTTAAAAACTGAGATTGATAAAAGGAAGATTGTTGCCAAGAAAACTGGTTCAAAGGTTATTCTTTAAGGGTTGAAAAATTGTATTTAAGGATTACGTTTTTTAAAAATTTTGGAGGTGGTGCTATGTTTAAATTCAAAAGATTAAGCGTCTTGATTTTTGTTTTTGCTTTAATTTTCAATATCAACGCCTTTGCTGGTCTGCCCAATATAAAGAATGTTGCAAAAAAGGCTTTGCCTGCTGTTGTGAACATCAGCACTACTAAGATTGTGAAATTTCAAAATCCATTTAGTGGATACGGCTTTGATGAAAACGACCCATTTAACGATTTTTTTAAGAGATTTTTTGACAATATGCCGCAAAGCGGAAAAACCCATGCTTTGGGTTCTGGTTTTATAATTTCAAAAGACGGATATATATTAACAAATTATCACGTTGTGAAAAAAGCCACAACGATTAAGGTTACGATTCTTAATACAAATGAGGTATATGATGCAAAAATTGTAGGAACAGACCCTAAAGCCGACATAGCCTTAATAAAAATAAAACCTAACGGTGATTTGCCGTATCTTACTTTGGGTGATTCCGACGACTTGAGTATAGGCGATTGGGTGGTTGCCGTTGGTAACCCATTTGGTTTAAACGGAACGGTAACGGCAGGTATAGTCAGCGCAAAGGGTAGGGTAATTGGTGAAGGTCCCTTTGACCATTTTATACAGACAGATGCTGCCATTAATCCCGGCAACTCAGGCGGTCCACTTTTGAATCTAAATGGCGAAGTGGTAGGTATTAATACGGCAATTATTGCAGGTGGACAGGGAATAGGTTTTGCAATACCGATAAATATGGTTAAAGGTGAAATGGACTATTTAAAGAAGGGTAAAAGTATAAAGAGAGGGTATCTCGGCGTTACAATTCAACAGCTCACACCTGAAGCCGCAAGGGAATTAGGACTAAAGAACACAAAAGGCGCCATAGTATCTCAAGTTATGAAACACTCAGCTGCGGCGAAAGCCGGCATCAAACCGGGTGATATTATTGTTAGCGTAAACGACAAACCGGTAAAATCTTCAAGCGATTTGCCCTATGTTATATCTTCAATGAAACCGGGTGAAAAGGTTAAGCTTGGAATTATAAGAAACAAAAAACACATTGTTAAATACGTAACGCTTGGAACAAGACCGTCAGAAGAAGTATTGGCTGAAACCGAAGGCTCTAAAAACGACAGTGTTTATGATACAAAATATGGATTCTCAATATCCAACATAACGCCAAAGCTTGCATCTGAATATGACATCAAAGTAAAGCAGGGTGTAGTAGTAATATCGGTTAAACCAAACTCATTTGCCAAAATGGTTGGTGTTCAACCGGGAGATGTTATAGTAAAGCTAAACTATAAGAAAATTAAAAACATAAAAGATTTTAAAAGAATAGCCAAGAATGCCAAAGATGTAATCTTTTTACACATACTTAGAGGCTCGTCGCATATCTTCATAACTATTCAAAGGTAGCCTAATCCTCTTTTTCCATACACCCGACTCCTCACCCTAGAGTCGGGTTTTTTCTTTTTGTGATACCTATCACAGTTTATTATGTGATTATCTGATTTAATATAATATCGTTTTAATTCTATTCTTTGAAAGGAGGGATTATGCTTGCTGTAAAAGATGTGTTAAGTTCGCTTGAGCAGGATAATAGTAATCTCATAAAGGCTTTGCAACTAATACAAGAACAGGAAGGATATATATCAAATGAAGCTATAAAAGAAATTGCGAATTATTTTAATGTTTCCCCTGTGGATGTTGAGGGAGTTGTTACATTCTATACTCAATTCAAAAGAATAAAACCCGGTGAACATACAATTTGTGTATGTGACGGTACGGCTTGCCATATAAAAGGCTCTCCACTTGTAAAGAATTGGATAGAAGAAGAGCTGGGAATAAAAGAAGGAGAAACGGATAAGGACGGTTTCTTTTCTTTGGAAGTCGTTGCTTGTCTTGGATGTTGTAGTCTTGCGCCTGTTGTTAGTATAGATGGCAAGGTATACGGTAATCTTGATAGAAAAAAATTACTTAAGATTATCAAACAGTACCGCAACGGAGGTGCAAAATGATAAAGCGTATAAAAGTAGGTACGGCAAGTTGTGGTATTGCCGCAGGAGCAAAGGATGTTTTGGAATTTATAAAAAATAACGTAACCGATATCGATATAGTTGAAGTTGGGTGTATAGGACATTGCTATGCCGAGCCGCTAGTTGAAGTTGAGACGGATGATGGAGAATCTATAATCTATCGTGATGTAAAACCCGACAAAGCGGATTTGGATAAGATATTGAGCTTGTCAGACGAAAAACGATTAAAGGTTAGAAATGAAAGAAGCAGCAGAGAGTTAATAATGGTAACAAAGCTTGCAGGCAGAATCTCTCCTGTATCTATAGATGAATATAAAAAAAACGGTGGTTATGAAGCTTTAGCAAAGGCTCTTTCAATGTCTCCAAAGGATGTCGTGGATGAAATAAAAAAAAGCGGACTAAGAGGAAGAGGCGGCGGAGGTTTTCCCACAGGTTTAAAATGGGAATTTCTTTCTGCGAAAGAGAGTGAGAGAAAAATTATGATATGCAATGCAGACGAAGGTGACCCTGGAGCATTTATGGATCGTTCTTTAATGGAATCTGTTCCGCATCAAGTATTGGAAGGTATGCTTATAGGTGCGTATGCAACGGGAGCAACTGATTTATTTATATATGTTAGAGCTGAGTATCCTTTAGCCGTAAGAAATCTTGGTATAGCGTTGGAGCAGATTAAAAACGAAGGTTTAAATAATCTTAACGGTAGAGTTGTTGATATAAAAATTAAAGAAGGTGCTGGTGCGTTTGTATGCGGAGAAGAAACGGCTATGATTGCATCATTGGAAGGAAAAAGAGGAAATCCAAGATACAGACCGCCGTTTCCTACTGATAAAGGATATAAAGGATACCCTACGGCTATAAATAATGTTGAAACCTTTGGTAACGTGCCGTTGATTATAAAAGGTGGAGCTGATAGGTATGCTTCAATAGGAACAGAACACAGCAAGGGAACAAAACTGTTTGCACTTGCAGGAGATTTGAAATATCCTGGACTTGTTGAAGTTCCAATGGGTATAACAATTGGTGAAATTGTGTTTGAGATAGGCGGTGCTGATAAGGATAAGGTTAAAGCCGTTCAGATAGGTGGTCCGTCAGGCGGATGTATACCGGCTAAATATTTTGATACGCCTATTGATTACGACTCTCTGAAGTCGCTTGGAGCTATAATGGGTTCGGGTGGATTGATAGTTATAAGTTCGGATAGGTGTATGGTTGAAACCGCAAGATATTTTTTGGAATTTACATCGAGAGAAAGTTGCGGGAAATGCACTTTCTGTCGTATAGGCACAAAAAGAATGCTTGAGACGCTTGAAAAGATTACTGGCGGCAAAGGCAGTCTTGAAGACGTTGCTTTTTTGGAAGATATAGCTGGAAAGGTGAAAAACGGTTCTTTGTGCGGACTTGGACAAACGGCTCCAAATCCAGTAGTTTCCACATTGAGATTTTTTAGAGATGAATACGAAAAGCATGTTGTGGATAAACAGTGTCCAGCTCTACAATGTAATGCTTTGGTTGATTTATATCTTAATCAGGATAAATGTATCAAATGTAAATTATGCATAAAGAACTGTCCTGTTAATGCCATAAGTGATGATTTTGTTATTGATTGCGATATATGTACAAGATGCAATACATGTATGGAAGTATGCCCTGTAGACGCTATAAAAAGAGTGCCTAAAGGAGGAAAGAGTGAGTAAAGTAACATTTAAAATAGATGGTAGAGAAATAACCGTAGACAAAGGAACTACTATTCTTCAGGCTGCTGAGAAGATGGGTGTGGATATACCTACTCTTTGTCATAATGATAAAATATCTCACACGACATCCTGCTTTGTTTGTATTGTTAAAGATAAAAAAAGCGGGAAGTTTATGCCAAGTTGCTCTGCTTTTGTAAGTGAAGGACTTGATATAGATGCAAGCTCAGATGAGATAAAAGAGATGAGAAGGACGGCGTTGAATCTACTTTTGTCTGAGCATACGGGCGATTGTGAAGCGCCTTGCACTATGGCTTGTCCTGCTCATGCAAGGGTTGAAGAGTATGTGAGAGCCGGGAAAAACGGCGATTTTTTAGAAGCTTTAAAGATTATAAAAGAAAAAATCCCTCTACCAATGTCTATTGGCAGGGTTTGTCCAAGGTTTTGCGAAAAGGATTGCAGAAGAAATATAATAGATTCTGCCGTTGCTATAAATGATTTTAAAAGACTTGCTGCCGATAAGTATTATGAAGAATATGTAGAAGAGACAAAACCCTTAAACGGTAAAAAGGTTGCAATAATAGGAGCAGGTCCTGCAGGATATTCAGCAGCATACTATCTAAGACTTGAAGGCGTTGCATCCGACATTTACGACCAAATGCCTAAGCCTGGCGGTATGCTTAGATACGGAATACCTGAATACAGACTGCCTAAAAATATCTTGGATAAGGAGCTATCGCATTTTGATAAACTCGGCGGGATAACATTTTACCCAAACAAAAAACTCGGCAAGGATATATTTTTAGATAGGTTGAGAAGGGATTATGATGCCGTTATTGTTGCTATAGGCAGTTGGAAGCCGTCGCCGTCCCATATAGACGGTGAAGAACTCTTGGAAGAAGGTATAAGATGGCTTGAAAGAATAGCCTTAAACGGTTGGAGTGGTGAAAATCCGGGTAAAACGGTAGTTATAGGCGGTGGCAATACGGCAATAGACTGCATAAGAACGGCTATTAGGCTTGGTAAGGGTAAAAATGATGTTTACTGTTTTTATAGAAGAACAGAAAATGAAATGCCCGCAGAGCGAATAGAGATAGAAGAAGCCAAAGAAGAAGGTGCTATATTTAAATTTTTAACTCAACCCATTGCTATTAGAGAAGAAAACGGAAAGAAGATTTTGACATGCATTAAGATGAAATTGGGTAACGAAGATGCTTCAGGCAGAAGAAGACCTGTGCCGATTGAAGGTAGTGAGTTTGAATTTGAAGCTGATACCGTTATAGGAGCTATAGGTCAAAAGACTGATGCCACAGAAGAATTAAAGACTACAAAGTGGGGAGATATAGCAGTAAACGAAGATAATATGCAGATGGTGGACAATATATTCTCGGCAGGTGATTGTGTTAGTGGTCCTGCTACCGTTGTAGAGGCTGTTGCAGGCGGAAGAAGAGCAGCTTTAGGTGTATTGGCTTATTTTAACGGAGAAGTATATAAAGAGCCATATTCCATCAATGTAAGCAGAGGCCATTGGAAACACTTAAAGAAGAACGACTTGGTATTTATAAATAAGCCAGCAGAATACGATAGAGTAAAACAGAGGCTTATAGATTTAGAAAAAAGAAAGACAACATTTGAAGAGGTTTCCAAAACCTTTACGGAAGAAGAAATAAAAAAAGAAGGCAAAAGGTGTATAGAGTGTAGCTGTGTAGAAAAACATAATTGCAAATTAAAACAAATTTCAGAAAAATACTATGCTTCACCAGATGCCATAAAAGGTTTAAAGAAGAAGTTTCCCTATCAGGCTCAAGATATAGATATAGTTTTTGACCCTAATAAATGCATTAGATGTGAAACCTGTGTAAAAATAGGAAAAGAGGTTGTAAATAAGGAGATTTTTGGGTTTAAAAATAGAGGTTTCGATACCATAGTAGGCACTGTTTTTGACTCAAAGATAAATCTTTCTATCGATGAGCTTAAACTATATGTTGAAAATTGCCCAACGGGAGCGTTATCCTACAAGAAATGATGTTTTTAAGGCTTGCGGTTGATTAATTTATCTTCCGCAGGCTTATTTTTTTTAGTCTTTTTATGAGTGATATTATCGAATCTTGTGCTGCTTTGTTCATTGTTGTTACT
>JAMOQJ010000056.1 GCA_027064065.1 Desulfurellales bacterium | reverse complement strand
ATTCTTTTTAATAGGATTATACGGTGGATTTATTCAAGCAGGCGTCGGATTTTTTATTATAGCAGCATCCATTTGGGGCGGTTTTTCTATGGTTGAAGCAAATGCAATAAAGGTTTTAACGATAATGCTATACACAATTGCCGTTTTGCCTATGTTTATATTTGCAAATCAAGTTAATTTCTTAGTGGGTGTTGTTTTGGGCTTAGGTAGCATTATCGGAGCTCGATTGGCAATTGGTATTTCAATAAAAAAAGGTGATAAGTTTATAAGGGTTGCATTATTAACTTTGCTGTTTGTTTTTGCGATTAAATTAATGTTTTTTTAGTTGGAGAAAGGTATGAAGATAGCTATTATTTCTGTGGGAAATGAGATATTAAACGGTTCAATTGTTGATACCAATTCGAATTTTATAGCATCTAAATTAACGGAAATGGGTTTTTGCATCAATACAATTACGGCTTTAAGCGACGATGCAAATGATATCAGAAGGGTATTTGAAGAATTTTCTCATCTTTACGATATAGTTATAACAACAGGTGGGTTAGGCCCGACATTTGATGACAATACAATAGAAGGTTTGGCTTATGCTGCAAAAGCTGAACTTAAATTAAATAGGGAAATATACAAAGATGTTTTAAAAAAGGTTTCAAAAAAGGGCGTAAAGCTAAAACTTTCCCACATAAAACAAGCATATCTGCCAAGCGGTTGCGAAATTATTAAAAATGACTATGGAACAGCTTGCGGAATTTTAATAAAGATAAATAAAGCTTACTTTATATCGATGCCCGGCGTGCCGAGTGAAATGAAGCCAATGTTTGAAAATTACGTTATCCCGAAGATAAATGAATTGTTCAAGGTTGAAAAAAAATACAGATACGACCTTAAATTAATAGGCGTTCCTGAATCTGATATGGATGAGTTTTTAAAGAGTATGGATTTAGATGATGTTGATGTGATATTAAATGCGCAGGAAGGCGAGCTTGCTGTACGTATCTTTTCTTATGATAAAAATAAACTTATTAAAATAAAAGATTCTATCTTTAAACATTTCGGGTATAAATTATATGCAGAAAATGATGAATCTATAGAAGATGTCGTAGATGGTATTATGAGAAAATATAATTTAAAATTGGGTATAATAGAAAGCTTTAGCGGAGGCTACTTAAGTCTTTTAATGTCGGATAAGGAATCGTTTGTAACATCCATAGTAGATAAAAGAGAAGATTTGGATAATTTTACAAAGCTTAAAGATGTGGATTTAATTATATCGCCAAGCAGCCTGCAAAAAAATAATTTTGTTGTGAATATCTACTATAAAAACGAGTTGAAGCAGTATCACGTTAAGTATATGGGTAATAGAAATTTTATGAAAAAATCGGTTTCAAAAAGAACACTTGGATGTCTGTTTGAGTTTTTAAAGAGTCTTGATTTTTAAACGATAAGTCAATACTATCCTTGCAGTAAGGAGGTAATTATGAAGTTTGAAATAAAGGTTTATCCAGACCCTGTTTTGAGAAAAAAGGCTGAGGATGTAAGAGAAATTAACGATGAAATTATAGAGATATTGGATATTATGAAGGATATGATGTATAGCTATAAAGGCATAGGTCTTGCCGCAGAGCAGATAGGCTTAACAAAAAAGTTAGTTGTTATTGATTTAATGCCAGATGGGAAAAGCGAGCTTATGCAGCTTATAAATCCAGAGATTATAGAGTCTGAAGGCATATATGAAGAGCATGAAGAAGGCTGTTTGAGTGTGCCGGGTTATTATGATGTTGTAAGAAATAGAAAAAAGGGTGTAAAGGTTAAGTATATTGATAGGGATGGAAACGATAGGGTAATAGAAACCGACGATTTTATAAGTGTTGTATTGCAGCATGAGATAGACCACCTAAATGGAACGCTATTTGTCGATAGATTGTCGCCCATAAGGCGTAATGTTTTTAAAAAGGAATGGAAGAAGATTCAGAAAGAGAGGCAAGAAGCACAATGAGAATACTGTTTTTTGGAACAAGCGAATTTGCTGTTGAACCGCTTAGGGCTTTAATTGAAGCTAAATTTGATATTGCGGGTGTTGTAACAACGCCGGATAAACCGGGAAAAAGAGGAAAAAAACTCATAGAGCCACCGGTTAAGGTTTTGGCTAAAGAGTATTCTTTAGACATTTTTCAACCAGAGAAGTTAAAAGACGACAGCGCGTATCAGGCGATAAAGGATTTTGAAGCCGATATTTTTGTTGTTGTTTCATACGGTAAATTCCTACCCAACAATATTCTTTCTTTGCCAAAATTTAGGATAAATATTCATCCTTCTTTATTGCCAAAATACAGAGGTCCATCTCCAATTAATTATGCACTATTGAA
>JAMOQJ010000055.1 GCA_027064065.1 Desulfurellales bacterium | reverse complement strand
ATTGTCCAAACACTGCAAAAAAAGACAAGGTCTTGATAGCATGGAAAAAAAATCGTCCGTGTAATACAAACATAAAAAAACAGACGTATTTACAAGAGTGTATTTCTTCTCGATATTTTTGCTCTAAAAAAGGTTACTATAAACTTAACGTTATTCTTATAAATCCTAAAAAACCTTAATAAATTTTTCTTTATAAATTACCGAAAAAATGTATAAAATAGTTGAGTTTTAAAAGTTGAGGTTTTGTTATGAAGATAAAAACGTTTGAAGATGCACTAAAAAGGCTTGAAGAGATAGCAAAGAATTTAGAAAGCGACGATATCGCTTTGGATAAAGCCGTTTCCTTATACGAAGAAGGTATGAAACTTGTCGATTTTTGCTCAAAAAAATTAGAAGAAGCAGAAAACAGAATAAGGGTAATAACAAACATAAACAACGGAAAAATAGAAACAGAGGAATTTGATGGAGATATTGAATCGGTATAGAAAAATTGTTGACAATTTTATAATCGAATTGGAAAACAACGAAAGAATATTTCCAAAATCTTTTAAAGACGCCATGTTTTATACACCAAAAAGCGGAGGAAAACGCATAAGAGCAGCCTTGGTTATGATGGCAAGCGATATGTTCGGCGGAAAAGAAAAAGACGCAACATACATAGCATCAGCCGTAGAACTCATACACGCATATTCCCTAATCCACGACGATTTACCTGCTATGGATAACGACGATTTCAGGCGCGGAAAACCGTCAAACCACAAGGTTTTTGGCGAAGCGTTTGCCATACTTGCAGGAGATGCCCTAAACACCTATGCGTTCGATATCATACTGCGTTCAAATTTAGAAAATTATAAAAAGGTTGAGATACTACGCATACTCAGCGTATCTGCCGGTATTGGCGGTATGGTTGTGGGACAGGCTGCAGACATACTATCAAGCGACGGCAAACTCAACGATATAAGCAAAAAACGTTTGGTAAACTTTATCCACAAGCACAAAACGGCAAAACTTATTCAATCAAGCCTGTTATGCGGAGCAATATGCGGAAACCCTACTAAAGAAGAGATAGAAAAGATAAAACGTTACGGCTTATATACAGGTGTCGCCTTTCAAATAATAGATGACTGTCTGGACATAGTCGGTGATGAAAGCAAGATGGGAAAAAAGAAGGTTGATGAGATAAACAATACACTTACATACCCTAAAGTCTACGGCTTAGAAAAATCTTTTGAGTTTGCAAACAGATTAAAAGAGATGGCGATAAAGGAAATTAAGGATATTGACAACAGCGGCAATCTGATAGAGATAGCCAAACTAATCGTGGAGAGAGACAGATGAAAGAAACAATTAAAAGAATAACAAAGGAGACGGTAATCAATATAACAATCGACATAGACGGAAACGGAAACAACGACATAGATACAGGTATAGGTTTTTTTAACCACATGTTAGAAGCCCTATCGAAACACTCCGGCATAGATATGTATATAAAAGCCGAAGGCGATACGGATGTGGACTATCACCATACGGTTGAAGACGTTGGTATAGTGTTGGGTGCTTTGATAAAAAAATCGCTTGAGAAAAAGAAAGGATTTGCAAGGTATGGATACGCAGTAATACCTATGGATGAAGCATTGGTCTTATCCAGTATTGATATATGCAACAGATGTTTTTTAAACTACGATTGTAATATAGTGGGAAATATAGGCAACTTTGACAGCGAGCTGATAGAAGAGTTTTTTAGGGCGTTTGCAAATAATGCAAAAATGGTCTTACATATAAAACAGCTATACGGAACAAACAAACACCACATAGCAGAAGCCATATTCAAATCGGTGGCATATAGTTTAAAAGCCGCCGTATCGGATAAAAAGGAGACGCTTTCCACAAAAGGCACACTATGAAAAAAGCTTCAATTGCAACATTTGGATGCAAACTCAACCAATACGAAAGCCAACTAATGGCAGAGCAGATAAAAGATGAATACGAAATTGTGAATTTTAAGGACGGATGCGATTTGTATATTATAAATTCGTGTGCCGTTACATCGAAGGCATCAAAGGAATCACGCAACCTTGCAAAAAGAATATTAAAAACCAATCCGCAATCGACAGTTGTTTATACGGGATGCGATAGTTACCTTGAAAATCTATCAGGCATTACCATAGTGGGCAACTCATATAAAAACAATATAAAAAAGGCTCTACAAAAAAATTTTAGCGACACATCACAAGAAACAAAAACCTATCCTATTAACATCTTGATAAAGGATTTCGAAAAAAAAAGCAGGGCGTTCATAAAGATTCAGGAAGGTTGCAACAATCACTGCACCTATTGCATAATACCAAAATTAAGAGGCAAAGAACGCGATAAAGATATGGGTTTGGTGCTAAATGAGATACAATCCCTAAGCAAATTTCCCGAAATCGTGTTAAGCGGCACAAACATCGGCTCTTACAAAAACCTAAAGGAACTGTTAAAAAAGATAGACGCTTTAAATCTAAAAACAAGGATTAGAATAAGCTCAATAGAGCCTATGTATATAGACAACGAATTTATAGACATTATAGCAGACGGTAGATTTGCAAAGCATCTTCACATACCGCTTCAATCGGGTTGCGATAGAATTCTTAAACTTATGGGAAGAGACTATAACAGAAACTTCTTTGAAAGAATCGCCAAAAGATGTTATGATAAAGGCATATTTATAGGAACGGACGTTATTGTCGGTTTTTTTGGAGAAACAGAAAAGGAGTTTTTGGAAACATATCGTTTTATAGAGGATTTACCTTTGGTGTTTGGGCATGTGTTTAGTTATTCAAAAAGACCATATACGGCGGCAAACAATATAAAAATGAAGCTTGAAAAAGGACCAATAGTCAAAGAGAGAAACGCACAACTAAAAGAGCTGTTTTTAAGAAAATTCAGGCAAGCAGTAGAAACAATGGTTAAAAAAGAGACTGAAATTATAGTGGAATCTACAACAATAAAAAGAAACAACCAAATGTATTATAAGGCTATCTCAAGCCAATACTTTCCCGTATTGGTTAAAGAGCAATTAAATGGATTGGTTAATGTGGTAATAAATGATTTTGACGGAGTGTATGCTTACGCATGAGAATAAATACAATTTCTGACAATCAGCTTATATTTTTAGGTACGGCAGGCGGAAGATTTACCGTTTTTAATCAATTGAGAAAATCAGCCGGTATTTGGTTTAAGATAAATAATAAATTGTTTGCGATAGACCCGGGTCCTGGCGCTTTGATTGAAGCGATAAAACATAAACTTCAACCAAGCTCTCTATCCGGCATTTTTTTAAGCCACAGACATCTTGACCATTGCGCCGATATAAATGCCATTATAGAGTCAATGACAGAAGGCGGCCACAAAAAAAGGGGTACCGTGCTTGCACCGTATGATGCAACCGAGATTGACCCTGTTATTTTAAGATACAACAGAAAAAATTTCACGTTAATCAATACAAATGAGTTCTCATCTTACGATGTTGACGGCATCAAAATAGAAACCAAAGCAAGACATATACACACAGTAGATGTCTACGGAGCAATCTTCGACAACAGGTTTTCATATATAGCCGATACAAGATACTTTGATGATTTGCCGAATATGTACAAAACCGACATAGTGATAGCAAATGTTGTTTTCTGTCATGAAAGAAAGGGTTTTAAACATTTAAGTTCAGACGATATCTACAAATTTTTAGAAGTCTTTAAACCTAAAAAATTTATTATAACACATTTCGGTCTATCTTTTTTAAAGAAAAAACCATGGGAAGTCGCAAAAGAAATATCGGATAAAACAGGTTGCGACGTAGTTAGCGCATACGACGGGATGGTTGTCGATATATGATAGCTATAATAGCAAACCCAAACGCACTGAGATTCAATATAAAAACTCTAAAAAATATAGTATCCCTTTTGGAAAATAGCGGTGTTTCTGTAGATATATTTTTTACTCAGAAAGCGGGCGATGGCACCTTAATAGCAAATCGCATAGCAAATAAATATGAAATTATAGCCGCATACGGCGGAGACGGCATCATAAACGAAATAATAAACGCTAAGATAAAAGATTCGGCTTTAGGTATACTGCCCGCCGGCACGACCAACGTCCTTGCTTTGGATTTAAACATAGACCTTAACCCTGAAAAAGCCGCAAAACTGTTTATAAATCCTAAATTTAAAAAAATATATCTGGGCAGCATCAACGATAGAAGATTTGTATTGATGGCAGGTGTTGGATTTGATGCAGAATCTGTCAAAAATGTAAATGCGAAGATAAAAAAATTAAGCGGTAAATTTGCCTATTTTCTATCCGGTTTGTATTCGTATCTAATATCAAAAAACGACCCGTTCTATATGGATATAGACGAAAAACGGTATAAAACAAACTGGGTTATAATATCCAAAGCAAAAAAATACGCAGGCAATTTTATTGCATCAAATGATATTGATGTGGACAAACCGTTCCTTGATGTTTGCATCTTTAAAAAAGTGGCTGGTAAATATTTAGATTTGCTTTTGTACAATATTGCTTTCTTTGGTGGGCTATCCTATCACGTTCCATTCATAGAACACATAGTAACCAACAAAACAATCAATACAACAAAAGCGCCCGTACAGATAGACGGAGATTTTTTCGGTGTTTGCGATGCTGAAATATCTCTATGCAAAAAACCGATAAATATTGTCGTGCCATGAATATTTTAAAAAACATTAGGCTGTTTGACTATATAAACCTTTCATATTATCTTTTTATGCTTACAATAATAGTATTGCACTACAAAGCCATACCGAATCCTATATTTTTGATTTCTGTCTATATAGCGATAATAGCCGCTTCGCTATACCTAATAAACAAAAACAACCATACAAGGCTCACTCGCATCTTGAGATATTTTTATCCCTTTATATTTATAGGGTTCGTATTTGAATCCTTGGGCTTTATCGTGCCTTTTATAAATCCCTACAATAAAGACAGCCTATTTATTGAATTAGACCGATATATCTTTGGAGTTGATATGGCATATCTGTTTAACTTTTTAAATATAAAGGGCATAACGGACTATCTTCAACTTGCATATCTTTCCTACTATTTTCTGCCTATTTTTCTTATTTACTATTTGTATTCAAAAAAAGAGATAAAAAAATTAAATTATGCACTATTTGCCCTATCTATGGGATACTATATATCTTATGTAGGTTATATTATATTTCCTGCGATTGGACCTAGATATTCGCTTTTGTATCTTGAGAATATACCTTTACACGGCGGCTTCATATACAATTTCATTCATCCAATATTAAATTCACTCGAACACATAAAACAGGACTGTTTCCCAAGCGGTCATACCGAAATATCGGTTTTGGTGCTATTGATTTTTAAAGACGAAAATAAAAAAATAGCCTTAATAATCCTACCGATAGTTTTATCGCTTATTCTATCAACCGTAGTTTTGCGTTATCACTACGGTTTTGATGTAATAAGCGGTCTAACCATAGCCCTTTTGGTATATTATATTTCAAAATATATCTATTTTGAAAAACACAAACACAACATTTGATTTTTAAGTGAATAATTTATAGTTGCAATTGAAACTATTTTTTGATATTAAATAAAAAGCGTAAAGGAGATGAATGTGAAAGACCCGTTAGGCAAATGTATTTCAATTATATACAGATATTCAATAATTCACGCTAACAATAAACTAAAACCATACAATATAACCGGTAGCCAACTTACATTTTTTATGACCATAGTTAATATGGCTGGCATTACTCAAGAAGAACTATCCAATCACCTTAAAATAAACAAAAGCACCACAGCAAAAGCTATTCAGTCATTAGAGAAAAACGGTTATGTAATAAAAAAAGTATCCAAAAAAGACAGAAGAGCATATAATCTATATCCTACGCAAAAAGCTTTAGAATTATACAAAAAAATTAGAGATTTGGCTTTTCAATGGGATGATGTTTTATGCAAAGGATTTAGCAAAGAAGAAAAAGAATCTATATATAAACTTATAGAAAAAATGGCACAAAATGCAAGCGAATACATAAAATAAGGAGAAAAAAATTATGGAAAAAACAGAAACAGGGAAAAATGTAAATAAAAAAATTATTTTGGCTGTCGTTCTACTTGTATTGATTGCTGCAATATTTATTTTTATCCAGTACAAAAAAACCCATATAGCAACCGACGACGCCTATATTACAAACGATATATATTGGGTTCATCCCAAAGTGTCAGGCTCTATCGAAAAGGTTTTCATAAGAAACAATCAATATGTAAAAAAAGGCGATATATTAGCGATTATAAATCAAGAACCATATAAAATAAGTCTTCTATCCGCCCAAGCCAACGTCGAACTCTATAAAGCAAAAACAAAAGAAGCAGAAGTAGCCATAAAAGCCGTTATGTCCGAAATAGAGCTTGTCAAAGCGAAACTTGAAAAAGCTGAATGGGATTACAACAGAGCAAAGCGTCTGTATCAAACAAAGGTTATTTCCAAGAACAAATACGAAAACTATTTAACTACATACAGGGTTGCAAAGTTTACACTTGCTACAAAAAAAGAAGAGTTAAAAAGGGCTAAAGCAATGTACGAAAGTTCAAAAAAAGGACTAAAAGCGGCAGAAGCCACCTTGAAAAACGCAAAATTAAATCTTTCATATACAGAAATAAAAGCGCCAAAAAGCGGATTTGTTACAAAAAAGGGTGTAGAAGTTGGAAAATTCATAGCGCCACAGTTGCCAATTTGTGCTATTGTGCCAAACGAAGGCGCTTGGATTGTGGCAAATTATAAAGAATCTCAAATAAACAGGATAAAAAAAGGCGACGATGTTGAAATAGAAATAGATGCATATCCAAGCGTAAGATTAAAAGGTATCGTAGACAGTATACAATACGGCACAGGAGAAGTATTTTCGCTTTTTCCACCACAAAACGCATCTGGCAACTGGATAAAAGTAACACAAAGAATTCCCGTAAAGATATTCTTCAAAGAAAAACCGAATATTCCGTTAAGAGTCGGTATGTCAACAAAGGTTGTAGTTTTAGCAAAATAGTATATGTCTCAGCAAAAACAGGTCAATAAATGGATTGTAGCCATAACGGTTATATTGCCGACATTAATGGAGATAGTTGATACTACAATAGTCAATGTTTCTTTGCCTCACATTCAGGGCGATTTAAGTGTCAGTCTGGATGAATCAACATGGATTTTGACATCATATATGGTATCAAATGCTATTATTATACCTATAACGGGATGGCTTGCTATAACGTTTGGCAGAAAAAAATACCTTACAGTATCGGTTATGTTATTTACTATCGCATCTTTTGCCTGCGGTTATGCGCCTTCATTTATGGCTTTGGTTATTTTAAGATTTTTGCAGGGTATAGCAGGCGGAGGATTACAACCTGTATCTAACGCTATACTTATAGAATCCTTCCCTAAAGAGCAGCGCGGCATGGCTATGGCTATATTTGGAATGGGTGTTGTTGTAGGACCTATTTTAGGACCCGTTCTCGGTGGTTGGATAACCGATAATTGGGGGTGGCGTTGGATATTTTACATAAACGTTCCTATTGGTATTTTATCGTTTATTCTCATAAATCTGTTTATATTTGATCCTGACTATATAAAAAATATTAAGAAAACGGCTATCGACTATAAAGGCTTGGCGTATCTTGCAATAGCTGTCGGTGCTTTGCAGATTTTACTTGACAATGCACAAAGAAAGGATTGGTTTGAATCCAGATTTATAACCACGTTGGCTGTAATCTCGGTAATTGGATTTATTATATTTATAACACATGAATTGAAAGAAAAAAATCCAGTTGTTAACTTAAGGATATTTAAAGACCGTTCATTTTCTATTGGAAATATAATAATGTTTTCAGGATTTATTGGATTTTTCGGCACTATTGTCCTTCTGCCTATGTATCTTCAAAAATTAATGGGCTACACAGCTTTTTTAGCGGGTTTGGTATTGGGACCAGGTGCTATAACAACGCTTGTCGGTATGCCTATTGCAGGTAAAATGTTGGAACGTGGCGTTGATCCGCGAAAACTGCTTTTTGTTAGCCTTGTAGTAAACGCATTTGCTGTTAATCTAATGGCACACTTTAATCTATCTGCTGATTTTTGGAGCGTAATAACGCCGAGAGCACTTCAGGGTATCGCTATATCGCTGTTTTTTGTCCCATTATCGGCAGCTACATTTTCAAACATAAATAATGAAGATATGGGCAATGCTTCTGGCATATTTAACTTTATAAGAAATATAGGCGGTAGTTTTGGAACAGCTATAGTGGCTACGATTCTCACAAGACGTGAGCAGTTTCACCAAAGCAGGCTCGTTGAAAATATAATACCTACAAATGAAGCCTTTAATCAGTCTCAAAATATTTTATCTTCCACACTTCATTCTACATCTCAACAGTTTGCCGTTATATATAAGGAATTATTGAGACAAGCTTCTATGTTATCCTTTAATGATGCATTCTATTTTTGTGCAGTCTTGTTTGTGTTTTTAATACCTACGGTGCTTTTAATTAAAAAACCAAAGACAACAAAACTGCCTTAATGTCTTAAAACGGCTATTATTTTTCTTTTATCTAACAATATATCGAGTGCGTCGTTTATTGAGCGAGCAACAATATCGGCTTGGCTTATCAGCTTTGCATAACACCCTTCGGCGTTAATTACGGCAATGGATAATCTTGCGTGTTTTAACATAAGCATATCGTTATGTCCGTTACCTATGGCAACGCAGTTATCGGCTCCCAAATCCTGAAGTCTTTTTAATTTTTTTTCCTTTGCTTTGCCATCAATTATGTTTACCGTGCAATCTATTCCCTTTAATTCACTTCTTGCACTGCCAAATGTGTCTGATGTCAAAACTTCTATTTCCAACAATTTGGATAACTCGTTTAGCCGTTTCCTTACTCCATCTATCAGTTTACCATTTTCCGAAAGCGTTCCTGTATAGTCCAACAGTAGGTATTTCAATACAATTGTTTCGTCAAATTCAACCGTTATCACTATATCTTATCCTCGGGTCAACCAAAGCGTAGGTTATATCGGCTATTAAATTTCCAACAAGCGTAAGAATTGTGCTTATGGTTAAAATGCCCATTATCGTTGGATAGTCCCTTGACATAGCCGAAAAATAGAATAGTTGTCCCATGCCTGGTATAGCAAATATAGATTCCATTATTACGCTACCGCCTATCAAACCGGGTATCGATAATCCCAAAATAGTAACAAGCGGAAGCATCGCATTCTTAAGCGTATGTATGTAGATGCGTTTTTTGCTTACGCCTCTTAAATAAAGCATTCTTATAAAATCCTTATCCAATACGTCTATTATGCCTTTTCTTATATATCTGGAAAATCCGGCTAATGAGCCGTATACGCCTATCGATACGGGTATAATTAAATGTTTTACCAAATCAAGATAATAGGTTGGTGTGCCTGGTTTTATATTTAGAGAGTGAAGACCTGAAAGCGGCAGCATATGCAATCTTACACTAAAAAGAATCATTAAAAGCAAAGCCAACCAAAAAGACGGCATCGCATATCCGCTAAATACGAAAAATGTAAAAAATTTATCGATAAATGAATCTTTTCTTATAGCGCTAATTATTCCTATGGGAATGGAGATTGCCAAAGATATAAGTAATACTACAACATTTATGCCAATAGTTACGGGTAATCTTTCGGCTATTTTATGCATAACACCAACGCCGTCTACCATACTTGTTCCAAAATCCAACCTAAACAGAGATTTTAACCACTCTAAATATTGAACATACAAAGGCTCGTTCAAATGGTAAAGCCTTTTCATATTTTCCAAAGATTCTGCTGATATGTTTGGATTAAACGTTCCCATAGAATCTATAGGATTGCCGGGAGCAAGATGTATTACTAAAAATATTATGATGGTTATGCCGAAAAATGTTGGTATAAGTTCAAATATTTTCTTGAGTATAAATGCTTTCATTGTTTGTGACTATCTGTTTTTTCTTTGTGATACAGCCGTATATGAGCTCTTCGGCAGTTTTAGCTTCTTTTGGATATTCCATATATGTTATATAGCATCCAATAATTTTTTCTGCAGCCTGTCTATCTATAACGCAGCTTTTCTGTTTTATCTTGTCTATTATACCCTGCTTTAGTTCTTGTGATATAATATCTTTAAAAGCCTGCGGATTTGTGCCTTTATATATAAACATAAAAACATCTGAATCCGTTCTTGCAAGAGCATCTACTTTTGTTATTTTACTCAATTCTTCGGCAACAAACACCACAATTTTATCACCTATATCCACACCGTATTTAAAGTTTATATAAGATATGTTTTTTATATCTACCATAAACATAGAAAATAGCCTTTTTTTCCTTATATATGAGTTGACAACATTTACAAAAGCGCTTCTTCTATATAGGCCTGTGGCATAATCCCTTTCAAGCATATCTTTTCTTGCCATCTCAAACTTTGTTGGCGTAAATGTTTGTTGAAAGACTAACTCATCCAAATAAGATTCCTTTAACGCATTCGCGGTTTTTGATAGTATATCTTGGTCTAACGCTTCCTGTTTCATTATTTCTATGGCTTCATCACACGTTAAATTATCTCTGTATGGCCTTTTTGTTGTTAAAGCATCAAAGATATCGGCTATTGCCAAAATTCTAGCGCCCATTTCTATCTGATGTCCCTTTAATCCGTTGGGGTATCCGCTTCCATCCATCCTTTCGTGATGATGCAATATGCAGTTTGCCACCTTTTTGAATTTTGGTATATTTTTGACTATCTCATAAGAAAAGATAGGGTGCAATTTAATTATCTCGTATTCGTGCTTAGAAAGTCTGTATGGTTTAAGAAGTATGTTGTCCGGTATTCCAATCTTTCCTATATCGTGAAGCAAGCCTGCATTATATAAAAATTCTTGCTCTTTTGCATTGAAACCCAAAGCCTTACCTATCTTTTTTGCATATATGGCTACATGTTGAGAATGTCCTTTTGTATATAAATCCTTAGCCTCCATAGCAGATACAAATGCTTTGATTAGTCCTTCTTCGGTGTTTGATAATTCTGATGATACCCTTGATATGTTTTTGTATGTGTATACCAAGGAAGAAAAATACTTCAAAAGAGTCTGAATAAGCTCTATTTTCTTTTTACTTAGATGAGTTTCATCCATAAAACCCAAACACAAAACAGAAACTGTTCTATTATTGGATACGGAAGGTATAAATATTGCATTTTTGAGATTTATTTTAGGGTTTAAATGATTTTTTATGCTTTCAGTATCTGTGTATTCTATAATGTCCGTTATGTTTTTTTCCCAAACATCGTATAAAGGATTGCTTTGAATGTCTTCATCATATTGTTTTATAGAAGCAACACCGTCCAGCATAACGTTTATATTTTCAGAAGGAAAAAGAAATCTCACAACATAGGCATTTGAAAGCGTTTTGATTTTGTTTAGTGTTGAAAGTATCCAGCTGTTTAAGACGTCCGGAACCTTATTTTCTATTGCTACACTGTTTATAAGTTCAACATAGTAAGCGTTTATATCCTTTTCTTCCCTTAGCTTATCTATTAGATTTTCTTTCTCAAGCTCCGAAGCAATAGCATTTGATATAATTTGTAAAGCTTCTATATGGCTTGATGTAAATTTTATGTTTTTTGACAGACTAACAAGATGCAACGAACCGTAAAGTTTTTTATCAGATTTAACTATAGATGCCAAAATAGATTTTAGCCCTATATTTTTCCAATCATCTAGCGCATACTCATAATTTTGATAATCTTCTATGTTTATATACCCGTTTTCTACTAAGGTATCTCTAAATATTTTTCTGTTTTTAATATTTACCTTAGATAGGTTTTTTGTCTTGTTATCATCCAAAAATTTTTTAATGAGTACAGATGAGTATTTAAGCTCTATATAACCTTTTTCCCATAAGCCTATAAAAGCTCCGTCCATATCAAATATATTGGCAAGATTGTCCAAAAACGAAAGCCAATTATCTTTTTTATAATCGCCTGTTATAATGTCTCTTGCAAGAAAAAGAATCTCTTTGGTGTGTCTGCTTAAAAAATCCATAGTTTTAATAATACTACATAGTCATCCCTAAGTCAATGAGCGAGCTAACAATATCTAAAATAAAAACACCGCATCCAATCTTTAATTTTATAAGGCGTAAACAGATAGATTATTCTATATATGTTAGTTTATCTTTATCAAAAACGATTTTTACTTTATCATCACAGAAACGGTTGATAAGTTCTAAGTTTTTTTGGTCTTTGGTGTGGCTAAAATAGTTATTCATTACTATAGCGTAAACAGAAATGCCTTCATACTTTAAAAGCCTATAGTTTGATATGGCTTCACTTATGCATCCCAATCTATTGGGCACAACAAGTATAACTTCTAAGTTAAGAAACTTTGCAAAGTGGTAATTCAGTAATGTTTTATCCAAAGGTGAGAAGGCACCGCCAGCTGTCTCTATTATCAAATCGTCAAATTCAGAAATTCTCTCTATCTTTGAGCAAACATCGTCCATAGGGAATTTATCAAACAAGGCAGCTGCGGCAACAGGTTTTTCTTCTTTTATTATTGTTATAGCTTCGTCGTCTTTAAGATTTGCAAATCTTTTTACAAACGATGCATCATCGTCTTTGGGATAACCTGTCTGAATGGGCTTTACATATTTAACCCT
>JAMOQJ010000054.1 GCA_027064065.1 Desulfurellales bacterium | reverse complement strand
ACACCAAAGCCAACAAAACTAAATCTACTTACAAAGGCTATAAACGATTTTACTGCAACCAAAGCCGAAAAAAAAGAAACAACAAAACCGATTGCTATTAAGTGCCACTGATTCGGCTCAAGATATACGCCGCTTTTTAATAAATCATATCCAGTTGCGGCGAACATTGTCGGTATTGCAAGTAAAAACGAAAACTCAACAGCGTCTTTTCTGTCCATACCGCTAAACAGACCGCCTATTATCGTAGCAGCAGAGCGTGATGTTCCGGGAATTGTGGCTAATGACTGCATAATACCTATAAATACAGCCTGTTTATAGCTTAATTTCGATATATCTATATCCTTTTTATCGCTTAAACCCTTCATCATTTTTTCGATAAGTATTATTATAATCCCTCCCACTATCAATGATACGGAAACTATGTATGGATTAAATAGATAATGTTTTATAATTTTATACAACAAAAAGCCTATGATACCCGTAGGTATAAATGCGGCTAAGATTCTTTTCCACAATTCAACATCTTTCTTTAATCTTTCAAAATACAAAAACACTACGCTTAAGATAGCGCCAAGCTGAATAACTATCTCAAATGTTTTATTGAATTCGTTCTGCGGAATACCTAAGATAGTCGATGCCAAAATCAAATGCCCTGTTGACGATATGGGTAAAAATTCCGTTATTCCTTCTATAATTCCAAGTATCACAGCATCTATAGTTGTCATAAAAACATCCTTTTTATATTATTTTTAAAAACCTGTAACAATCCCGAAAGCAAGATTAAAAGACCGCCCGTAACTTTAAATACATCCATATCTTCTCTAAATAATAACACACCAAAAAGCGTTGCAAAAAACATCTCAAAATAGGATAAAACACTATACTCCACAGCAGGCAACATCTTTATTGCGTTAAACATAAGCGTTATTCCTAAAAATCCACAGATAAAAGCCATCATAACAAGCCATAATATATCATGTTTTATGGATAAAATATTGCATTGAGCTAAAGCAAAAGGCAACACCAACACACTGCCTACTAAAAATTGATAAAAACTTCTACTATTTAGGCTTACGTTCGGTTTTATCATTCTGTTTGAAAATATTATCATACCATAAGAAAAACCCGATAAAACACCATACAATATTCCAAGCGCATCTATTCCGCTAAAACGAAAATCAAATTTAAGCATAAAGAGTATGCCAAAAACTGAAAGAATTAAAGAAGCAATATCAAGACCACTTAAACCTTCTTTTAAAAAAATAAAAGCCGCCAAGGAAGCAAAAACCGGACCTAAATAAAGCAAAAATACGGCAATGGACATTGATGTTTTTTGAATAGCCATTATATAAAAAATAATACTGCTTGTTAAAGATAGACCGCTTAAGAATATGCTTTTGTCTGGAAAAACAAGCAATTCACTAATTCTGCCCTTAAAAACAACCAGCAAAAGAATAAAAAAAGCAGACAAAAACAGTCTAAAAAAGGTCATAACAGTGGGAGCAGATTCTATATTCTTAACAAATATACCCAGACTTGCCATAAATAGCGTGGCAAATACTGCGCTTACGTAACCTTTTACTTTAGAATTTAACATGGACGGCATTGTATTAAAATCATACTAAAAAGCAAGTTTAACAATATTTTCGGCTACCTGCTCTTGATTTATGTCGTTACAATCTACCGTAATTTGAGCATACTTTTTATATAATCTGTTTCTTTCTATATACAAATCATAAAACGTCTGGTCTTTGGATTTTGCAAGCCCTCTTGTTTTGAAATTCTTAATTCTTTTTAAAAGATTATCGAAACTAACATCCAAAAACACTACTATAGAAATATTTCTGAGATGGTTCATAGATTTTTCGCTATAGACAACACTGCCGCCTGTAGATATGACACTTCTTGTGGGATTTATGGAGCAGGTTACTTCTTCTTCTATCTCTCTTAATCTCATATAACCGTATCTGTCAACAATATCTTGAAGCGACATTTTATATTTTGTTTGAATTAAGATATCGGTATCTATAAATTCAAAAGATAGTATCTTTGCCAATATGACACCGACAGTGCTTTTCCCGGCACCGGGCATTCCTATAAGCGTTATATTTTTATCCATTAATGTTTACCTTTGTGCATAAAATATAAAGCCAAAGCCAATGCTAAAATACTGCCCGCCAGATACAACATCTCAAGCGGTGTTGCAAAATGCATACGCATAACCTTTTTAAAGAAACTGACAATAAGCACCATAACAACAACTTTGCCCAATTTATCCTTCAATTCGTCCAAGGAATGAATAGCCAATATCTTATCGCCTACAGACGTATTTTCGGCATCGTCTATATCGCTTATAAACAACTCGTATATACCAAACGAAAATATAAGCAACACAACGGCAATGAGATATAAATCAACAGCGCCTATTATTCCGCCGATTAATTGCTCATGAAACTTTTCATCGTGAGTATGCAAAACAAAAAATTCGTAAGTCCTACATGCAACATGCCATACATCATAACTTGCAACCATAAACAAAGCCAAAGCGCCTACCATACCGAAAACAACGGCAAGTATGGCAACAAGCCTGCTTCTCCATAAAATTTTTTCAAAAACAGACTCTAAAATACCGCGTTTTCTACCTACCACTTCACACACCTACACAAAACAGTATGGGTCAAAAGCCATATAATCACCGTAATAGGCATCAGCCCTTGCCCTACATCCGCCGCAAACGTTTATATATCTGCATGTTGCGCATTTTTTATTGTAATTTTTAAAATCTCTCATATCTTTAAATATCTTGGAATTATGCCATATATCCAAAAAACTCTCTTTAAAAATATTACCCGCACTCCTTAAAAAATAACTACACGGCTTTACTTCACCGTCATACCCGATAAAGGCAATCTTTTGCCCGGCAATACATCCTTTTGCACCGCCCGTTGAAAATTTCAGATTACGCCTTGTGTAGTCTATACCTTTTGACTTTGCTTCCATATCGCATAAAGCGTAATACTCAGGCGCGCAAGTCGGTCTTACAAAAATATCGTTTTCTTCAAGTTCCATATAGAAATGCCATTTTAATATTTCTTTATAGTCCTCTTTGGATATAAGCTCATCGGATATCTCTTCTCCTCTTCCTGTTGGCACAATCATAAACATATACCAAGCGCTTGCACCTATCTTTTTTGCTAACTTATAGGTGTTTTCTATGTCGTGCTGGTTGCGCTTCGTAAAAGAAGAATTTACTATAAAGTTTAATCCGACTTCTCTAAATAAAGATGCGGCTTTTAACGTTTTTTCAAACGCACCGCTTATTCCTCTGAAATTATCGTGAATTTCAGCACTTGAGCCGTCTATGCTCAACGATGCAACATCAAAATGTTTCTTTATTTTTTTAGCCATTTCAATATCGTTGACAAGTGTTCCGTTTGTTGCAAGCCCAACCCTCATTCCCTTTGATTTTACGTAATCGGCTATGTCAAATACATCTTTCCTTAAAAGCGGTTCACCGCCCGTTATAACAATAACTGGTTTAAACTCCTTTGATATATCATCAATTGTGCTTGTTATATCTTTATAACTTAAAACGTCCTTTAAATTCATCGACGCATTGGTTCTGCAATGAACACAGTCAAGATTGCACCTTGGAGTTATCTCAAAAGCAAGCCATTTCAACTCAAATTCACTCATTTAGCTATCCTTTCGATATCTTCTCTCTTACCCACAACCATTAGAGTATCATCTTTTGAGATAATCTCGTTAGGCATAGGGTTTATATTAAAATCATTATTCCTTTCTATGCCTATAATATTCAAACCGTATTTATTTCTCACATCAAGCTCAAGTATGCTCTTATCGAAAAAAAATCTCGGCGCTTTTATCCTTGCCAAAACATAACTTTTTCCCTTAGAAAGTGTTTGTATTATGTCTATATTTGCAAGGTTATTTGCTAAATTTATCCCCATCTCCTTTTCTGGAAATACAACCCTTTTTGCTCCAACCTTAGCCAAAATCCTGCCATGTAACGGATTTATGGCTTTCGCATAGATATCTTCTATACCCAATCCATGCATAATCGCAACAGACATTATACTTGTTTCTATATCTTCTCCAATAGATACAACAACAACATCGGCATCAGCAATTCCTACTTCTTTCAAAGCCTTTTCATCAAGACAATCCGCTTGATACACATTTTCTATAAATTCCGATATATTTTTTACCGTATTTTCGTCTTTATCCACACATATAACCTTTCTATCAAGCTCGGCAAGCCTCATCGCAACACTGCTACCAAATCTACCTAAACCCACAATTCCATACAACCTATTCATAACAGTATTCTCCCTTCGGGCAGCTTATACCTTCTTGATACACGCTTTTTCAATAATGCTATAGAGAAAGTAAAAATACCCACCCTACCTATAAACATAAGCATCATTATAACAATTTTGCCTACAGTATCAAAACTTGCAGACAAACTTAAGTTATTACCTACAGACAAACCTACAGTGGAAATAGCAGATACTGCTTCAAATAATATATCTAAAAATGGAAATTTCTCAATATCACTCAAGATGAATGATACAAAAACAACAAAAATCGAAGAAAGTGAAAAAATCACAAAAGACCTTTCGATTATGTTGTTAGGAATCTTTCTTTTAAATGCTATTGTTTCGCGTTCGCCTCTAATAAATGAATATATAGCCAAAAATACAACAAATGCCGTTGTAGTTTTAACTCCGCCACCCGTTCCCGAAGGCGACGCTCCTATAAACATCAGTATCACAAATAAAAAAATCGTTGATGAGTGCATATTGCTGATATCAACGCTGTTAAAACCTGCTGTCCTTGCCGTAATACTTTGGAAGAGACTTACTAACATATCATACATAAAACCGTGGTTATGCAATATTCCTTTTCGTTCGAGCAAAAATATAAAGAATGCTCCAAACAGTATCAAAAACGCAGTTGACGATAATACAACCCTTGTATGCAATGAAATTCTCGTTATTTTTTTGGATTTAAAAAGCAACAGTTCATCTACAACCAAAAATCCTATTCCACCTAAAACTATCAAACTCATAATGACAAAATTAACCAAAATATCATACCTATACGATATTAAAGAGTCCCTAAACAGAGAAAAACCCGCATTATTAAAAGCGCTTACGGCATGAAAAATTCCGTAATATACGCCAAGCAAACCGTATTTTTGATAAAAGACAAACGATAAAAGTATCGCTCCTGCAATCTCGCTTATTACCACAAACAGTAAGATTCTCTTGAAAAAATCTACTAAATTATGCATAGTGGGATAGTTTAACGACTCCTTAAGAATAAGCTTGTCTTCGTAAGATAATTTCTTCTTAAAACTTAAAAGCAAAAAAGACGTAACACTCATATATCCAAGCCCGCCTATCTGTATGAGAATTAAAATAACAAGTTGTCCAAACAGTGTAAAATTCCCGATACTAACAACCGACAGACCAGTAACGCACACAGCCGATGTAGACATAAACAAAGCATCTATAAAAGATAACGGTTGTTTTGCGGAAAACGGCAAAAGCAATAAAACACAGCCTATAACAATAACCGACAAAAAACCAAGCAGTATAGCCCGTAACGGGTTAGTGCGTTTTTTCATTAATATTTATGGTGGTTTTTATGTTGTATATCTTCTTATTCTGGCTTTCGTAGTAAATGCGTGTTAAAAATTCGCTTATTATACCTATACCACCAAGATTTATTCCACTTATTATAAATAAAACACCCATCAACAATAACGGTCTGTTGCCTATATTTATACCAAAAAATATCTTCTCAAACGCAAGGTATGCATCTATCGAAAAGCCCAAAACAAATAAAAAAAATCCCGCAATACCAAAAAAATGTATAGGACGCGTCATAAATTTTTGCATAAAATACATCAAAATCAAATCGACTATAACTCTAAAGGTTCTTGTTAGATTATATTTACTCTTTCCAAACTGTCTTTTGTGGTGTCTTACCGGAATTTCTGTTATCTGAGCACCGTATATGTTTGCTAAAACTGGAATAAATCTATGCAATTCGCCATACATGTGAAGATTCTTGGCAACATCGCTATTGTACGCCTTCAAAGAACAGCCATAATCATGCAGCCTAACCTTAGTAATCTTTCCTATTAACCAGTTTGCCATTTTCGAAAGTACAACCCTTTTTGTTTCATCCTGCCTATCCTTTCGCCATCCACTTACAACGTCATAACCTTCTTCAAGTTTTTCTAACAATTTTGGTATATCTTCAGGGTCGTTTTGCAAATCACCGTCCATACTGACGATAATATCGCCTGTTGCATAATCAAACCCCGCAGCCATAGCAGATGTCTGACCAAAGTTTCTTCTAAATTTAATAACCTTAAAATCATTATCATTTTGGGCTATCCGTTTCATTATCTCAAATGTTTTATCCCTACTTCCGTCATCGACAAATATAATCTCATGTTCATATTTATTTTTAATCATAACATCTTTTATCTTTTTATAGAGCAATTCTACATTTTCTTCTTCGTTATAAACAGGAACGACTACCGATATCTTCACATTAAACTCCTAAATTCCTCAATCGTTTTTTTGTAATCTTTGGTTTTAAAAACGGCACTTCCGGCTACAAAAACATCAACACCCAAAGAAGAAAGCAAATGTATATTATCTTTATTCACGCCGCCGTCAACCTCTATCAAAAAATTAAAATCTTTATTCTTTCTCATATTGTCAAGGTATTTTATCTTTTCATTTACGTTGTCTATATATTTTTGTCCGCCAAAACCCGGATTTACACTCATTACAAGCACCATATCCAAATCTCTTGCAACATATTCTATAACATTGGGATGCGTTGCAGGATTTAACGATACGGACGCAGCCTTGCCCAATTCTTTAATATGCTGAATAGCTCTATGGATATGGTTGCAAGCTTCTACATGAATCGTAATATTATCGGCTCCGGCTTTTGCGTAAGTATCAATCCATCTATCAGGGTTTTCTATCATAAGATGAACATCAAGCGGCAATTTAGTCATACCCTTTATCTGCTCTATGATAAAAGGTCCAAATGTTAAATTGTTAACAAAATGCCCATCCATCACATCGATATGAATTAAATCGGCTTTAGCGTTTTCTATCGCTTCTATTTCATCGGCAAGATGCAAGAAATCAGCCGATAAAATAGACGGCGCTATTGATTTAGTCTTTAGTTTCATTTTCAATCCTTCTCACCTCAAGTTTTAGTATTTTATTTCCATCGGTTTTTGTAACCTTTATTCTAAATTTTCCGACAAAATCAAACTCATCACCCTCTGATGGTATTTTATCTGCCAAATCGTATACTAAACCGGCTACGGTTTCATATTCATTCATCTCTTCGGTCTTTTCTATACCTAAATTATCGCAAAAGTCGTCCAAATCCATTCCTGCATCCACCATAAAAACACTATCGCTTATTTTGATGAATTCATCTTCTTCAGCCAAATCGTATTCATCTCTAATCTCTCCCACAATCTCTTCGAGTATATCTTCCATCGTAACGATACCGGCAACCCCGCCGTATTCGTCTATTACTATGGCAAGATGAACACGCTTCGATTGAAATTCTTTAAATAAATCATATATATTCTTAGTTTCCGGAACAAATAGCGCTTCTCTTAAGATATCTTTTAACCTTATACCGTCAATGCCGTTTCTTGTATGTTTAATCAAATCCTTAACATACAAAATTCCGACTATGTGGTCTAAATCGTTTTCATAGACAGGAATCCTTGAATATTCATACTCATCTATAACCTTAAATACGTCGTCTATGGAAGAATTAACCGATAAAGAAACCATCTCTGTTCTCGGCACCATTATCTCCTTAACCAGTATATCCTTTATATCCATAACGTTATGCATCATCTCTTTAGTTTCATCTTCCAAAATACCTTCTTCTTCACCCACATTTATCATAAATTCAAGCTCTTTTTCTGTAATCAAAGGCTGTTCTTTATCTATTTCGCCGCCCATTATCTTAATAACAAGTTTGACAAATACGTTTATTATGTATGTAAAAGGATAAAAAGCATAATACAATAAAGCCAAAATACGAATATAGATACAAGCAATTTTCTCTGCGTTATGCTTGGCAAACGTCTTGGGCGTAATCTCTCCAAAAAACAGGATTAAAATAGTCATTATGGTGGTAACTATTGCAATTTGGGAAGAGCCAGAAATCTTATTTGCTACACTACCAGCCAAAACCGATGCAAATATATTTACGACATTGTTTCCTATTAAAATAGTATTAAGCATTTTATTCGGATGTTTCATCCATAAATAAAAATACTTAGCATTCTTCCCGCCTTCCTTTATGATTTGAGCAACCTTCACCTTACTCATCGACGTTAAAGCCGTCTCAGCCGAAGAAAAAAAGGCAGACAAAAGCAAAGATATCGCGATTAAAATAAGTTCGCTATTTACACTCAATTTTTCATCTCCTTACACTAAAAATGTTTATAACCGTTGATATCGATATTGAGTTTTTTACCATTTTTTACAACCTTAACACCCAAGCCATCTGTTATTATTCCTATTCTTGTTATGTTATTGATAGAGCTTATTATATCATCGTATTTATTATCTGCACAAAATACAATTTCATAGTCTTCACCGCCTATTAGCATATCCTCTTTTTTTACAAGATTGGTATCGCACAATGGTATACTATCAAAATCTATCACGGCAGAAACGCCGCTTTGTTTGCATATATGATTTAAATCCTGCAATAGTCCGTCTGATACATCTATCATAGCCGTTGCGTATTTTTTAATTGACAACGCTTCTTTTACTCTCGGTGTTGGATTTATGTGTTTTAATTTCAATTCTTCATATCCATCAAAATTGTTTTTTAAAGCCACAAAACCAGCATACGAACAACCTATCTTGCCGCTTACATAAACATAATCTCCAACTTTTGCACCGCTTCTTTTAATGGATTGTCCTATCTTATTCTCACCAATTATCGTTACAGTTATGCTAAATACGTCGCTTTTTGTCGTATCACCGCCAAGAAGCGATACGTTAAACTCTTCGGCAACATCATAAAAACCCTTCAAAAATTCTTCCATATATTCAAGGCTCTCCGTTTTTTCCAAAGAAACGGACAAAAAAGCCCATTTTGGAATTGCAGCCATCGCCGCAACGTCGCTAATATTTACCGAAAGAGCCTTTCTGCCCAGATAGTAGGGATTAATATTTTCGAAAAAATGCACACCTTTAGTCAATGTATCTATACTAACAACAATCTCCCTATCACCCATAGGAATAATTGCGCAATCGTCTCCGATACCTGTAATGTTGTCTATTGGATTTCCCTTTTTTTTAATTATATCGATAAAGCCAAACTCTCCCACGTCAGCAATATTTTTCATACTGTATCATTCTCTTTCTTTTCAAAATACTTCACTTTTTGTGTTGTATAAACCTGCTTTACGTATGAATTCTTGTAATTATGCGGATAAAGATATGGTTTTTTCGGCTTTGTTTTTAGATGTTCGGGAACAGGCAAGATAAGTCCGCTTTCAACATCTTTTAAAGCCTTCTTTATAGCGGCATAGCTTGAGTTTGATTTTTTAGCCTTTGCAAGATAGACGCAGCAGTGCGCAAGCGTTATGGCGCACTCGGGCAAGCCTATCTCTTTGGTTATGTTCAGCGCACTCGATGCAATATTTATAGCGTCGTTATCTGCTAAACCTATATCCTCGCTTGCCAAGATACATAGCCTTCTTGCGATAAATTCAGGGTCTTCGTTTGCCTTTATCAATCGCGCAAGATAGTAAAGTGAAGCATCTACATCGCTTCCTCTTACACTTTTTATAAAGGCGCTTATCAAATCATACCGCTCGCTTTCATTTGAATATCCGCTATCCACTGCAAAAAATTCCTTAATCGTATTTAAAGTGATATCTTCATCCTTTAAAAGTTTTATCATATTATTTAGCCTTCTTGCGTCAGATGAAGCATACATCGCAAGCATATTTAAAATCTCTTCGTCCACATCTTTAGATAGGCATTTAAATATCCTTTTTGCTATCGCTTTTAGTTCAGTGCTTGACAAAGGCTTAAATTCATAGACAAAACACCTTGAGCGCAAAGCCTTCGTAAGTTTAAAATAGGGATTGTAGGTAGACGTTCCAACCATTACAACATCGCCCCTTTCAAGATAAGGCAATAGAATATCTTGCTGCCTTTTGTCAAATCTATGAATTTCATCAATAACAAGCAAAACAGGTTTTTCTTTTAAAGCATTTCTTAATTCGGAAGAAGAAGACGATGTAGCGTTTATGTATATAAAATTCATCTTATGTTTTTTTGCCAAAAGATTAGCGTATGTAGTTTTTCCCACACCCGGCGGACCGTATAAAACAACAGACGGCGGCCTATGTTTTGTATAATAAAAATTATATAATGGTTTACCTTTATCTAACAGATGCTTTTGACCAACAAGCAAGTCAAATCTATCTATCTTAAAACAACTGACAGAATCGTCATCCATTTAAAACACCGTCTGTTATGGACTTCATAATCGGATATTACTACTTTTATCTAATATTATCAATATCGTTTCTTTCTGTAGGTCTCTTTTTTTGCAACGCATAAATATATAAGTCTATCTACATCTTTTGAATCATAAGGGTACATACTATACAAAATATGATAATCTATAAAGTTTTTGATGGATTTATTTCTTTCATTTATAAACATTCCTTCATCGTTATCATCAAATAGTTTGGCAACCCTTTTTTTCATCTCTTTTCTTATATCTTCAATAAGGGTATTTATATTCTCCAAAAATTTTTCATCTTCCACTATAAACAAAAACGCATCGTTATAAGCCCTTGATATATAATCGGGATCACCGTAGCCCTTTTTGCTCAATATCTCAGAAAGAGCAATAGCTGAATAGACTATAAGTTTATCGCCAGCATCCATGGAAAATTCATAATTAACAAATGATAAAGACCTTATATCAACAAAAATAACAGCAAAGGTCTTTTTATTTTTTATAAGCTTATTGGCAATTTCTATCAAAACCTTTCTTCTTTTTAGCCCTGTCATATAATCTATATCAAATATCTCTTTTCTAACCTTTTCAATTTCCTTTGTCTGCTTAAGCGTAAACTCAACGTCCGATTCTTCTAAATAGTTTTCTATCAAATCGTCTTCTACCTTTGCTATTATTTCCTGGTCAAGCTGTTCACTTTTTAAAATCTCGATAGCTTCCTTAGGTTTTAGCTGTTTTCTATATGCTCTTTTGCTAGTTAAGGCATCAAACACATCGGCTATTGCCAATATTCTTGCTTCTATTTCTATATCTTTACATTGTAGTCTGTCGGGATAACCGCTACCGTCGCAACGCTCGTGGTGATGTCTAATATAATTCGCCATGGATTGAAATTGAGCTATCTTTGATACTATTTCATAAGAAAATAGAGCGTGATATTGAATTATCTTATATTCGTTTGGTGTCAGCCTACCCGGTTTTAATAGTATATTATCGGGAACGCCAATCTTTCCAATGTCATGCAAAAGGCCTGCTTTATATAATTCTTCCTGCTTATCTTCATCAAAACCCAAAACCCTTGCTATAACCTTTGAATAGAATGCGACCCTTTGTGAGTGTCCCTTGGTGTAGGTGTCCCTGGTTTCCATAGAGTAAACAAACGCTTCTAAGAATTCGTTTTCATATTCGGTAAATCTATCTATTGCACCATTAATATATCTCATAATGCTTCTAAGTTCAGATATTTTACATTTTGATTCATCTATTTTTTTATTTTTCCTAAATGAAAGCTCAAAATCTTTAAAAATAAGCTGCATCCTGTTGTATATAACCTTAAATATTATATATGAAATAAAGATAACTCCAAACAATACAAAAAACAAAAATATATATGAGCCACGAACAACGCTTATAACTGTCGTATTTAATTTACTTTTTATTCCATTTATAGATTTTAGTGCATCATCTTCATAAAAACCTTCGCCGATTATCCACCCCCAGGGTTTATATCCACGAACATAGGATATTTTATTTACCAATTTTACGCTATTAGGCTTATACCATTTGTAATATATGAAATCTCCATTATCTTTACTGTAGGCTTCTAACTCTTTTTTAAAAATATTTTTTATACGATTTATATTTTCTTTTGTTTCGTATAAATCCCACAGCTTTGTTTGATTGTTAAATATCTTGTCGTACAAAATTATTATATTGCCTTTGGTGTCATTTATAAATATGTACTCATTTTTATTTTTTATACTATTTTTTCTTGCAAGCGCAAGCATAACACTATCCTTTAGTTTGTTTTCAAAATCATCCGTAAAAATACAAGAGACAATATAAAGATTCAATGGCTCAAAAAGCTTTGCATAGCTTACAAAATGCCTTCCGCTAATGGTTTGTCCATTAACAAAGCCTTCATAAGAATCTCTAAATAACATTTTATACCTGTCAGATGTTTTTGCGCTCAATGCTATATTTGACGAATTCACTACATTGCCTTCTTTGGACAAAAAGAAATAAAAACCATCGCCGTAATAAAATCTGGCATTATTAAAGAAACCAACAAGTATATCCTTAATTTGGTTGTTTTTATATCTGTTTTTGTATTTATTATACGTACTTGATATGGTTTTGACAGCATTTGTCGCGCTAAAGTAAACTATGTTTTTTATATTGTATAGAGCAACAAGCCTTCTTGATTCTATACCTTTTATAGTTTTATTCACCGAATCTTTAATGTAAACCTTTCTACTTTTTATATAATCCTGTTTTATTATATTGG
>JAMOQJ010000053.1 GCA_027064065.1 Desulfurellales bacterium | reverse complement strand
TTTTTTAGGCAAAAGTTTATACAATCCAAGCTTTTATCTTTCAATATATTTTCTATAAGTCTATCCAACGATTCAGACCAAATTAAAGGACAATCTCCACTTATTAAAATAGGTATGTCGGCTTCGTATGTTATTGCGGCTTTTGTTAGTCTTCCCACAACATCGTCTATATCGCCGTCGTATAAAAATATATCTACGTTGTGCTCTATTGCTATGTCTTTTAAGAGCATATTTTCCTTTTCGTTTGTGGTTGCTATAACTATCTTATCAACGTAATTGCTTTTTTTTACATTTTCTATTGTCCAATCTATAAGTCTTTTATCTCCTATTTTTCTTAGATGTTTCTTTGGCAATCTTGAAGAGCTTAACCTTGCAACCAAAAATGCTACGATATATTCCTTCATTTAATGTCTCCTATATCAATAAAGGCGGCTTCTATCCACGGCTCATTATCCTCATCGCAAACGTAGTATACAATAAACAATCTATCTTGTTCTATCTCTACAAAATCGGCATATCCACCGTTATACAAATTGCCGCTATATTTACGGATGTTTATTATATTCCAATCCTTTAGATTACTGCTTACAGCAACCGAAACACCCGGCAAATTATCGTTTAAATCCCTAAATACAAAAACAGCTTTGCCTTTTTGGGTAGTTTTTGCCATTGGCGCATGCCCTAATATGCCCATCTTTTCTGGAATACTCCAATCGATAAGGTTTTTGCTGTGGGATATATACAAATCGTAAGATGGTTCTTTAGAGCGCATTATTGCTATAAACTCACCGTTAAAAGGAAAAATGGTTGTTTCGTTTAAAATAGGCTCAAAATTATCATTGGTTATGGCACTTTTTAGATACCAATTAAGTCCGGCATCATTCGATGCAACCACAAGTGGCTTTGTTATTTTATTTATTGTTCCGTATGCTGTTGCTATAATTTCTTTGCCAAACTCAAACATATGGCCAAAGAAAGCAGCCAAGTTTACGCCCTTAATCTCAACCTTTTTTCTTTCTGACGGAATGCAGTGTGCGTCAAAGATGCTTACATAGCTTTCGTTTCTTTTCTTATACTCAAAACTCCTTGTTGCCAAAATTAACTTGTCATCAAACACTTTAGAGATAATAGCATCAAGCTCATTATCGCAAAATGGCGTTTCTAATGTTTGCCAACTTTTCAAATCCCTACTCCTTAAAAGCACTACACATCCGTCTTTGCCGTGAGGTTTTGATACATCAACAACACCGTTTCTGTAGGCTATTATGATGTCATTATCATTTTTGATAACGGTGGGAAAAGCCTTGTATCTGCCGTTTTCTTTTTTTGCAATTATTATTCTATCCACCAAACACCTCAAAATCTTATTTTTTAAATTGTACATTAGGTTTTATGGCTTGACAATGTTTTTCTTGAGTTTGGAGTTGTTTTTCTGTATTTTAATTTATTGTGAAAGGGGGCTATCTATGGATATTGCAATAAATAACGCTTATATACCGGATTTTGAAAATCTAAAATTTAAAAAAGCAAATGTAGGCATAAAAGAAGGCAAAATAGCATTAATATCCACCAAACCCATAACCGCAGATAGAATGATAGATGCCAAAAACGGATATCTTACACCCGGATTGATAGACTGCCACTGTCATATAGAAAGTTCGCACTTAATGCCTTCTTCGTTTGGCAATGAAATTTTAAAACACGGAACGCTACATGCTGTATGCGATTGTCATGAGATAGCAAATGTAAAAGGTAGAAACGGCTTGGAGTTTTTTATAAACGACGCCCACAATACGCCGTGCAATCTAAAATTTGCCATACCTTCATGCGTGCCGGCAACCGATTTTGCTACAAGCGGCGGAAAAATAGACGTAGAAGATGTGGAATATTTTTTAAATTTTGAAGATGTTGTGGCTTTGGGCGAGCTTATGAATATGCCAGCCGTAATCAATCGAGATGAAAAATTTATGAAGATGATAGAAATCACAAAGAAGCACAAAAAACATATAAACGGCCATGCGCCACATTTAACAGGAGTTGATTTAGATAGATACATAGCCGCCGGAGTCGAGGATGACCACGAAAACGAAACATACGAAGAAATAAAAGAGAAACTGCAAAAGGGTATGCATATCTTCATAAGGGAAGGAAGCGCTGAAAAAACTCAAGATAGTGCATATAGGATTATAAACGAGTATCCAGATAGTGTAATGTTCTGCACAGACGACAAAACCATAGGCGACATTAAAAAAGAAGGACATATTAATCATAATCTAAAAAAAGCTATTAAGCTGGGCATCAATCCCGTTTTGGCTATTAAGGTTGCTTCATACAACGGGCTTAAATACTACGGATTGGATAAATATAGCGAGATAAAAACCGATAATTTTGCTTACCTTGTTTTATTTGACGAAAATTTTGACGTAAAAACCGTTATATTGGATGGGAAAATTGTATCAGAAACACAAACAAAGCACGATATTCCTAAAGAGTTGCTACATACGATAAATCTTAATAAAGTCGACGAAGTGCCATCAATTGAGCATAAAAATATATCCATGGTTGTAGAAAGCGGAAGCCTTATTACAAAAAAAGAGACGGTAGAGAAAAACACAAAAGAGTTTGATATAGAAAAAGATATTTTAAAGCTGTGTGTGTTTGAAAGATATGGCAACAGCAACAAAAGCGCATGCAGAATCAAGGGTTTTGGCTTAAAGAAAGGTGCTATAGCATCATCCTTAGCTCACGATTGCCATAATATCATAGCTGTTGGCGTTTCTGATGATGCAATACTAACAGCAGTAAACGAAGTAATAAGACTTCAGGGCGGCTTGGTTCTTTTTGACGGACAAAACCTATATTCTTTGCCCTTAAATGTTGGCGGCATCGTATCTTCAAAAAACGCTGATGATGTTGTAGAAGATGTTGAGTTGTTGCAGGAAAAGCTAAAAGAGATAGGCTGCACGTTGGATGACGGTTTTGCTACACTATCATTTATGGCTTTAGAGGTCATTCCGCATATAAAATTAACAGACAAAGGTCTGTTTGACGTGGATAGGTTTGAATATGTCAAAGATTAAAGAAAACGATACGATAATTTTATACGATAAAGCAAAAGAGAAAAAAAGACTCATAAACCTTGCCGTTACGAAAGGCAGGCTGTCAATAGAAACAGGATATATAGAATTAAACTCTTTAATAGGCATGGAATATGGCTCTATAGTTAAAACTCAGATGGAATATGAATATATCGTTTTACCCATCAACCTTGTGGATTTCATAATGAAAAAGCTAAACAGATTAACACAGATAGTATACCCAAAGGATGCAGCATACATACTGCTTAAATTGGATGTCAAGCCTGGAGATACGGTTATAGAAAGCGGTGTGGGAAGCGGGGCTATGAGTTGTGTTTTTGCTCAATATGTAGGCAAGGAAGGCAGGGTGATAAGCTATGAAATAAGAGAGGAATTCATAAAAAATGCTACATCAAACATAACAAAGATGGGTTTTGGCGATAGAATCACAATAAAGCATAGAGATATAGCTTTGGGCTTTGATGAAAAAGATGTAGACAGCCTATTTTTAGACGTTAGGGAGCCTTGGTTATATATAAAACAGGCATACGATGCATTAAAAATCGGTAGCATGCTAGGGATACTCGTACCGACAACCAATCAGATAGAAGAAACACTAAAAGAGCTAAATTTATTTTCTTTTATAGATATAGAAGTAAGCGAGCTACTTTTAAGAAAATACAAACCTGTTCCGGGAAGGCTTAGACCTCAAGATAGAATGGGCGCCCATACGGCTTTTATGATTTTTGCAAGAAAGATTTAATCTAAGCCTTGAAAAGGATAAATTGTTATACTATAAATAGGTAATATGAACATATTATCGTGGTTGCCCGAATGGTTTGAACTTTTTGTCATATCATTATTGATAGGTGGACTTGTAGGGCTTGAGCAGGAATCATATCATAAAAGTGAAGAAAAAAAGCACTTTGGCGGAATAAGAACGTTTCCTTTAATTTCAATACTGGGCTTTTCTTCTTCTTACTTCATTAAATCGCAATTATTCACAGCCGTTATATTTATAAGTTTTGCCTTTTTGATACTTGCAGGTTATGTGTATGAAGCATTTTTCTTTAAAAGAAAAGGTATAACAACGGAAGTTGCCGGAATCTTGACATTTCTTTTGGGTATGATTGTAGCCGAAGGGTATGTTATAGAAGCCGTTGTGGTAAGTATAACTATAACCCTAATACTCTCTTTAAGGGAGCATATACACAGCTTTGTATATCGTTATATCGACGAAAAGGATATGCTTGCGGTTTTAAAGTTTTTAATAGTAACAGCTGTCTTATATCCGCTTTTACCAAACCATCAATACACTGTTTTAAAAATAAATCCAAAATCTATATGGCTTATGGTTATCTTGATATCATCCATATCCTTTGCAGCATACTTCACAACAAAGATATTTGGCTCCAAAAAAGGCATCTTGGCTACATCACTTTTGGGAGGATTGATAAGTTCAACAGCCGTAACACTTGCTTTTGCTAAGCGTTCTAAAGAGATGCCCGAGTTATCCAAAGAGCTCTCTTTTGGAATAGTGCTGGCGTCTTCCATTATGTTTTTGAGACAATTCTTTGTTCTTTTGATAATCTATCCACATATTGCTTTTAAATTTTCCACATTTTCCTTCATTCTTTTTATTGTTGGAACTATCATAGTTTTCAGAAAAACAACGGATAAAAAAAGCGATGTATCGGTTAGCTTCATAAATCCTTACGAACTCAGCTATGCTTTAATGTTTGGAGCATTCTACACATTTATCTTGATAATATCAAGGTTAGCAAATCACTATTTTGGCTCATACGGCGTATATTTCGTAGGGTTTATATCAGGAGCAGCTGACGTTGACCCTATAACAATATCCATGGCTCAGCTATCAAAAACCGGCTCTCTTGCAACAAATATAGCGCTTTCTGCAATTATGATTGCAAGCATAACAAATACAGCAATAAAGGGAATATTTGCATTTTTATTTGGTTCAAAGGAACTATATACAAGCGTATGGCGTTCCTTTTGGATTATTATAGTAATAGGTATAATTATACTTGCTGGATTTAACTACCTACCTAAAGGTATATTTTAAACCCGCATATATGCCTGTATTTTTTGTAAAATGAGCTGGCACAACGGCGTATAATGTTTCTATATTTACAGGCTTAGTTTCTGATTTTCCTACATGCCAATATTCATAAAATGGTTTTATCTCAAACGACACACTGCTTGTTGCTATATATTCTATGGGCATCTCAAATCTATATCCATAAACGCTACCCAATTTAAAGCTATCGTCTTCAAGCTGTTTATCCATTTTAGATAGCGTTACTTTAACATCCTTGAATGATTTGGAATTTATAGGAACGTACATACCTTCAGCATTGATACCTGCTTTTATCTTTTGCGAGACGTTAAAATTCAATCCAACGCCCAATCCTAAGTATAGCCAACGATAATATTCATTATATCCGTAATCCCCTTCAAGTGTTCTTTTGTAGAATCTATATCCAGATAACGCATATATGGATGTTTTGCAACATTGCATTAAATATTCCACTCCGTATTTTAAGCGTATATTATACATAAAACCTTTTGTTTTGCCTTTTGTGGGTATAAACAATTCCGAACCGTTACTATCTATTGCAAATATAGCGCCATCGTATGTAAAATCCACAGACTGGTAAGAAAAATCGAAAGATAAAAATTGATTATTTTTCTCTTTTTGCGCAAAAGGGTAATATGCCTGCCCATAAAATCCATATGTATTACCCGTATCGGTTACTTTTGGTGTTACCTTTTCTTCGAAATGGGTGTGGTGACCCATATATCCAAAGCTAACGTAAAATCTTGCAGGTTCTTTAGCAAATGACCATTGAGCAAAACATAAAATCGCAAAAACCAAAAAAATGTATCTAAACATAATTATCACCTCCCTATTGTTATATATAGTATAGTGCAGAACTTAACCTTTGTAAACACTAAAAATGATTATTTTACCTTATATAATTATTGAATTTATAATATTTGTATGATATAAATTAGTTGTTAATAAAAAAATAGTTTTTAAGGACTTGATATGAATTTTTTAGTCGGAAGGCAGGCAATTCTTGACAGAAATGGTAATACCTTTGGGTATGAGCTGTTATACAGAGAACAGTTTCAACACAACAAAGCAAATAATGATATAAACGGCAATGTTGCAACGAATAGAATCATAGTCAATACATTTATAAATTTGGGCATAGACAAGATAGCAAAACTCGGCAGAGTTTTTATAAATTTCACAAAAGATTTGATAGTTGAAAGAATATATGAATCCCTGCCTCAGGATAAGATAATAGTAGAAGTATTGGAAGATGTAGCCGCAGACGAAAAGGTGATAGAATCATTAAAAAACGCAAAGATTAAAGGCTATAAGATAGCTCTTGATGATTTTGTATTTTATGACCATTTGAAAGAACTTGTAGAACTTGCCGATATAATCAAAATAGATTTCTTGGAATTAACTAAAGAAGAGATAATAAAACAGGTTCAACTATACAAGCCTTACAAACTTAGACTGTTGGCAGAAAAGGTTGAAGATAACGAAGAGTTTCAATTTGCACTTGATTTGGGTTTTGAATACTTTCAGGGATTTTTCTTTCAAAAACCTACCATAGAGATAAAAAAGGATATAGCACCCTACCAAACCACGCTTTTAAGGGCTTTAAGCATAGTCAACGACCCTACAAGCGATATAGACGAATTAATAGATTTAATAAGCGGCGATTTATACCTTCACACAAAACTACTTGCCTTTATCAATTCTCCTTTCTTTGGCTTAAAAACAAATATAACATCCATAAAATCTACCGTAACCCTGCTTGGACTGTTAAGGCTCAAAGAGTGGCTTAACATTATGTATGTATCAAAATTGGCAGAAAACAGGCCTGAAGAACTAATAATTAGCTCAACTACACGGGCAAAATTTGCATCGTTACTTGCCGAGTATTTTAATGTTGATGAAAATAACGCATATCTTATGGGTATGTTTTCTTTAATGGACTCAATCTTGAATGTTCCTATGGATATGATACTTGAAGATTTCGCATACCTTGATAAAGAAGTAAAAGATGCCCTTTTAGGAAAAGACAACAAATACAAAAAACTTCTTGATTTTGTCAGGTTCTTTGAAAGCGGTAATTTTGAAATAATTCAAGACATGATAGAGAAATTAAACATATCCAAAGAAGAGCTAAATAAAAAATATTTGTATGCTATAGCTTTTGCTGACAATATCTATAGACAATAATTCAGATAGCCGTTTGTATAAAATTTACGGCTTTCTTTAATGAGTTTTCAAGTTGGTCGTAGTCCATTTTATAAAACAACAGATTTACATAGACTATGCTGTTTTCCTTGGTTATTGCAAGATGGTTAAACTGCTTTTTATCGAATAGTTTTACAAAATCCATAAACTTTTCATAATGGTTATCGTCTTTAAGTATTTCATATCTTAATCCTTCTGTTTCGATTTTTTCGCTTTTTAGTTTGTCTCTATTATATATTTTAGGCTTTGTTAACTTAAGCGGACTTTCCTTGATGATGTGAAATTCGCTTGCTATCGGTTTTTTTGTATAAAACATTATTTGAAGAGAGTCTTTTCCGCTTGTTATGAACATAAAGGGCAAATAGAGAGCGCTTTGTCTCGGTATTAGCCTTAAGGTAACAGACACCTTCTCAAATCCTTCAATCTTATATTCTGCTATAAATCCCAATACGCCACCAAGATATGTATACAGTTTATCTTTTGGTGAGAATGTCTTTTCAAGCGTTTCTGCCATCTGTTTCATTATCTTGATATTTTTTTTGTAACCTGCTATGTAAATCAAACTTATAACGACACTAATTCCGATAAAAAGCGTAATATATCTACTCATCAATTAACACTTTCACCCAATCTTTGCATGAGTTTATCATATCTTCCGTGGACGGCAAGCCGCTTTTAAAAAAAGGAACATCTCTTACGGTTGTATCTTTAAAATTGTTTTTAATATCTACACTATCTTCTATCATTCCCTTTTTGTTTAATAAAATCATATTTAATGGTATCTTCATAAACTTTAAAGCTTCAATTATCTTTTTGCTTTCATTTACAGAAAGCATATCCTGATTTAAAACTATAACCGTTTTTGTCTTATCCGTATCCTGAAAAAGATTAACCATAAAATCAATCGTTTCCAACTGTATGCCTAACTCTTTCAAAACCTTATCATCTTCTTCCTTTATAGCAAGCTCTTTATCTATCGCTTCTTTATTAATATTGGATATAGCACCCCTTAAATCTATAATCTTTTTTCTCCATTCAACCAATTTTTCTATCCACATCTTTGATGTGAAAGGCAGTGCAAATATTTTAAGCATAAGGCCTGTAGGCGGTGTATCTATAATTATATAATCCTTATTGCTATTATTTTTTATTTTATCTTCCAAAGCATACATAATAGCATACTCTTCCATGCCTGGTGAGTATTTCATAACGTCAAGCATTCTATCTAAATTGATGATTTGTAGATATCTGTATGTTTCCTTCATCTGCCTTGTCGTTTTATGCACAAAATCCTTTAAATATTGCTCTACATCTATCTCTTCGGCATAAAGCCTGCCGAATATGTTTTTTGCACCCTTAAACGGCTTATCTGCAACTATATCACAAATATTGTGCGCAGGATCAACTGATGCAAGATATACGCTTTTGTCTTTTTTTGCTAAGTAATAAGCTAACGATACAGACGATGTGGTTTTTCCAACGCCGCCTTTTCCTAAAAAAAAGATAACGCTTTTCATATATCGCTCAAATCAAAAAATTCCGCTAATCTATCGTCAAGTCGTTCGGACTTAAATATCATAACCTTGATTTCATGCTCAAGATAGGGCAAAAGAGCCATCCCTAAATAACTCGGTGGGGATGGCATACCCATTAACGAACCAAAACAGATTAGAGCAAATCCGTTTTCCATTTCGTGAAGCTGCAATTCTATCGCTGAAGTGCTTTGATTCTTAAAACCTTCTACAAAGGCTTTAAGATTTTCCAAGAAATTATCAAGCATTATCTTCTGCAAACTCCTGATTTTTATCCGGTTTTGCAAAATCGTAAACAAGTATAAAGTTTAATATTAGCATAATAATCATCATGGCACCAAGAACATAAGCCTGAACGGGGCTTTTTGCCATGAAGATAGGTATAATCTTAACTACATACCAAATCATCGCTATAGTAACCGTTACCCATAAGAAGATTGCCGGTATAAATACAGGCCAAGAAGGTTTCTTTTGAACTCTCATAACCCAAGCTGAAGCTGTCATTAAAGCAATGGATGCAAGCATCTGATTTGCAGCGCCAAATGCAGGCCAAATAACCTTCCATTCACCCGTCCATGCAAGGCCTATGCCTATGGCAGCTGGAATAAACGAAGCAACCCATTTATTGGTAAACAGGTCATATACGCCTTTTGCACTATCCTTTAAAGGCTCAAGAATTTCTGAAAATGTATATCTTGCAAGCCTGTTTGTCGTATCGAGCGTTGTCATAGCAAACGATGCAACCCACATAGCAGCAAGGACAACCATAAATTTTGCAGGTATACCTAAGACAGAATTGACAACAGTTGCGTAAGATTTGGCAAATAGACCTACAGGTCCACCTGAAGCCTTCATTGCAGGTATGTAATGATTTCCGAATGCAGCAGCGTTTGCAGTTAAGGTTTGAGCCTTATCAGCTCCAACTATTCCCATGCCCGCTATACCTATAGACAAAATAACAAGCGTAGACAAGAATCCTTCTGTCAACATAGAACCATATCCAATAAACAAACCTTCAACTTCATCGGATAACTGCTTTGATGTTGTTCCACTTGCAACAAGCGCATGAAATCCGCTCAAAGAGCCGCATGCGATAATAAGCGGTATTGCCGGCCAAAACGGTGTAGCCTGTCCGGCTATGATTGGAGCCGAGAACATTGTAGTTGCAGGAATTGCCATTGGTTTAAAGGAAAAGATTATGGCTATTCCACCGATGGCAAGACCAAATACCAAAAGCCAAGCATTCATATAGTCTCTCGGCTGTAGAAGAATATTAACCGGTATTGCCGCAGCAAATATAATGTAAGCCAAGAAAACAACCATCCATGTTTTATAGGATGCGTGAAACGGAAAATAAACCGCTGCTATGATTGATGTTGTAAGAAAGATAATTGCTATGATGGTAGAAACGCCAAAGTTTGCTTTCATTTTATACATTATATATCCAAGCACCAAAGCAAAGGCAATCTGCAAGAAATATGCTGTAGGAACTGCCGGCTTGTGAACAAATATTCCGCCCAAAACGGCTCCGAATGCGGCAACAACCAAAATAAGAACAAACAAAATAAACCATGCAAAGATGTAGGATGTTCTTTTTTTGATAACCTTTCCGGCAACCCATTGAACGGAGTGTCCGTCATATCTGACAGAACTCATCAAAGATAGATAATCGTGTACGGCACCAATAAATACATTACCGAACCAAACCCATAAAATAGCAGGTAACCATCCCCAAGCCAAAGCTATGGCAGGTCCAATAATAGGAGCTGCTCCTGCAATCGATGCAAAATGATGCCCAAACAAGACATACTTATTGGCAGGAACATAGTCCACATTGTCAAACAGCCTTTTTGAAGGAACCTCTTTATCAGAGCTTCCGACGATGGAGTTTTTCAAGAAGCCACCGTAAGTCTTGTAAAAGACTATATATATGACGAGGCCTATAATGACTAAAACCGTAGAACTCATAAAGCCACCTCCAACTTAAAAATTAGTTAATGCTATACTCCGTAAGTTTATTTGTCAACGGATAACTTTTTATAGGAGTTAAAAACATTTAACTAACCACTTATCTTAATTAATGATAAATTTTTAATATCTTACTATGTAATATTTACATAAGTTTTGACAAATGTACTTTTTTTTGATAGGCATAGAAAAATCGGTATATTGATGGAGGCATTTATGGTTGAAGAACTCAAAAGAAATATAACAAGCGAAAATAAAGAAGAATCTAACCACAACCCTATAGAATCGTCAAATAAAGAAAATGTTGCAGAATCCGATATATCATGCGAAGATATTGATAGCCGATGTGTTTTATCCCATATATGCTATAAATATTCAGCTATGGTTATGGCTGGGCTTATAGAAGCATTGGACTATTTTGCCGGCAATCAAGGACCAAAGGTTCTTTTGAGAATACTTGCCAAAAATATACCGCAAGAGATGATGAAAGCATTAGAAATAGACATCAATCAACTCAAGGATATAAACGAAGAACAAATGATAGCAATGCTGCCTGAATTGATGCGCAAAAAAGGCGGTCCTGAAATAAAGATAGAAAAACTGGAAGATGGAAGTTATAGATTTTTGCTTAACGAATGTCATTTCTTGCCTTATTCAAAAACAAAAGGTTTTTGCAATGTAACGGCTGGGCTTATGCTTGGCTTTGCTCAAATGCTATCCAAAAAATCTATGGACATTAAAGAGATTCAAACGATTGCCCACGGCGGAAGCGTGTGTGAATTTATAGCAAGTCCCAAAAAGCTTTAAACATATACATTCAAATGACACTGACTCCCTTTCTTTGAGTTAATGAGTATATGAGTTAATGGGCGAATGAGTAGACGGGTAGATGAGTAAAGAAAAAAGAGAGTTTATTGCCTGGATTCGCTATGACAGGGATTGGGAGATATTTGATAAAAGGTATAGGGGTAAGGAAATTCCGGGCAAAAGTTGTGGGTTTTCCGATAAATACGATGTGGTTTTTGGAATGACAAGTTGCGAAAGTGGTAAAATAATATTTTTATTTGACGCATTCCCATTTAAAGAAGTTGATGAGCTGAAAAAAATCGACGCCTTCAATGAGATTGTCGATTTTGAATGCTATGTGATAAAAGACGAAGATAAAGAACCCTTCGAGGTTAAAGATAAATTCACAGGCACCATCTGGCAAGGTGTTGAGTGGGTTAATGAACATTACCGCTAAACCAAAGGCTTCATCCTAAAACAGATACAGGTAAGACTGAAAAGATCAAAGAAAGTGCAGGATTATTTAAACAAAAGCAATGAGACTTTGTCTTTAGATAAGATATTAGATGCACTTCTTCATCTTAGGGTTGTAAAGGCAGATATCAAATCAAAGGACTATTTTATAAAACTATCCTATCCTACACTCTCTTCCAAGATGTTGGACCTTTTTAAGATAAAGACTCCAAAGAAGATAACATCCAAGGAGGAGTTTTATAGAGAGTATATGACAGTGTAGATACAATTTCCGCAAGTCTGAATTTGCAAGTGTTGAGCTGAGGGGGATTTTGGGCTGTTGGGTGTTAAAGTCGGGAAAAAAGCAAACTTTTGATACTAACTTTCCTTTAAAAATAGAAAAAGAGTTCATCTTAGAAAAAGGAATTATTTTTAAGATCATGGAGGTATTCACAAACAGTCAAAACCAAAGAATCGCAGAGATAACATTCGGAAACAGCAAAAATCCGCAACATGCATACTTCGGACTAACAGAAAGCAATGAGCTATTTTTACTGCCGCAAAGTGTATTTGTTTTGGATAGAGAAGCCTGTTTGGCTTTTGAGATAGCAAAAAATTAGACCATTAAAATTCATTTCTTTTTTAAACGCCTTTTCTTTCCCTGACCATAATTCATCCTTGAATCTTTCTGTAAATGGTGTAATATTGAAATCGGTGTGCCTTTTTGAGGGAGCACACTTAATTGTATACTGTTGGTTGCTAAAAAGGAGGTTGGTTATGAGAAAATTAAGAAAATTAAGCATTGCAACAACGGTAATGATTATAATAATGCTGGCAGTTTTAGTGCCTGTTGGT
>JAMOQJ010000052.1 GCA_027064065.1 Desulfurellales bacterium | reverse complement strand
CCCGTATATTAATATAATAGTCGCTGCGGTTGAGTTACGCATTTAGAGTAACTATATAGTAAAAATGTGTCAGCTTCAACTTTAATTCTGTAGTAAATATTTCAAATATGGTATTATTTCACAACAAACCACCTTTTTGTGTAATTTAATAATCCATATTTTTAAAGGCGGTTTGTTGGTTTTTATTGCAAAATGAGAGATTATATATCCATATCAAACATATCAAGCAATTTTTCATCTATTTCAATATCTGTTATCTTATTTCTATTTAGAATATCAAAGTAATTTTTTGCCTGTTTTTTAAGTTGTTCACCGTCAACATATTCAAAATTTACCCTATCTAAGAATAATTCTATTCTATCCATAGGTTGACGCATTATGTCAAACGATAATTTGGCGGCTTCTTTTTTATTGTTTGTTACCCAATCAATGGCTGTTTTTAGCTCTTCCATAAAAATCTTTGCGATTTTGGGATATTTTCTGACAAATTCTCCTTTAAATACCAACCCTGCATTAGGAAATGCGCCGAATCCTTTATTTGCCATATTCCACAGCTCATTATACGAAATAATAGATATCTCTTCTTTTCTGTCTTGCATTATCTTTATGGCATAGCTTGCTTCAGGCTCTCTCAACACGACAGTATCGGCGTTTGATTCTATAAAATCCTTATAAATTTTTTCAGGTCTTCCAAATGGCTTTCCGTATACAAATTCAAAATCATCAGGATTTAATCCGTTTGCCTGTATTAAGTATTTTGTGATTTTTGCAGGTGGCGCTTCTTCAAATAGTGGTAGATGTATGGTTTCGCCAATTAAATCTTTAAATCCTTTTGCCTTTTTTTTGCTTAAAAGCGTAAAATTGTCCCATACAAACAAAGCCGGCATTTTTATATCACTATTTTTTAATTTTGCTGCCGTGATTATAGCTGAAAAACTGATATCTGCTTTTTTGTTGGTTATCCATGCAAGATGCTTTTCTGTTTCATCCCAAACCTTCAATTCTTTGATGTTGATATTTTCTCTTATTTTTTTGGACTGCAAAAGTTTCATAATAACAGGATATGCCACTGGAGTTGCCGACTGTATAACGACATCTGTTTTTTTGTTTTTATCTTTTGTTTTGCTTTCTTCTGTAGGTTTTTTGTAGAAATATATCCAAAATTCTTCTTCGCTTTTCTTTTGTGTCTCATGCTCAAAACCCATCTCAGATAACATATTGATAATAGGGTAGGGTTCGAAACGTTGGATAAGTATAAAACCGTCTCCATCATCTGTTTTGTAGGCTTTTTTCATAATTACATCAAACGGGTCTTGCTCCAGCTCTCTAACATCAAGTATTTGAAATTCGTCTTTTCTTTCGCGCCATGGAATATCTTGTTTTGGTTGTTTAGGATTGAATAAAGATATTCTGTATTCCCTGTTTTTTTCAATATTAAACAAAAAGCCTAAACCGTCTATGATTTTCAAGAGTTCGTCGGGTTTTTCTTTTGATATGACTATAATACTGCCTTGGGGTTTTAAATGTGTTATGCTCTCTACAATCTCTTCTATAGTATCTTGGTTGTATATATACATTTTTTCGCTTTCTTTCCACGTTATATCGACGCTTTTTTTCTCTATGGCACTGTTTGTTTCTATACATTCCGGCATTATTTCAAGCAGTTTATCCTTTGTGTTTAAATAGTCATTAATGGCATGTAGTATTTCGCAGATTGAAAGCCCTGTCATTTTTGCGGCATCGTTAAAATTTGCAAAACGGGCAAGCGTATTATATAAAGCCGGGTTTTGCATCTTTTTAAACTTAGGCGACAATTCAATTAAAACATTTTTTAGTTGCGGATATTTATCCAGGGTTTCTTTGATATTCGAAGATGCAACAATGACATCATTTTCTTGTTTTGAGTTAATATGCGTTATGGCGTCAACAGGACATGCGTGCATTGCTTGTTCACAAGCCTTTTCTTCGCTTTTGGTTTTAGGCTGCTTTTTAATGTATGCAAGATTATTTTTTATACCGAAATTATCCTTTGCAACACCAACACATGCTCTACAGCCTATACATTGATTTGAAACTGTATATTTATTCATTTTTCTACCTCCAAAATAAGATAACGCAAATTTATGCGTCTTGAAATCAATAAACACTATTAATTAAAAGTTTTCATTGATTTAAATCAAATTTGTTTTTTTGATAAATATATTATTGTATTTTTGAGTTTATTAAAGAATGTGAGCTTGCCTTGTATCGTTTTTAAAATATGATGTCTGTAGATTTTTTCTTCTTTTTAATTCTTTAGAGCGGTAAGCATATTAGTGTTTATTTTGGGAATGTTTTGTTTTTTCTTGAAAAAATTTGAAATACGGGTTAGACTTATAAAAATTAAAAAAAGGAGTCAAAATGAATAAAAACGAGCTGTTTCCATATTTAATAGATGAGAAATTTTCAAAGGCTGTTGCCTATTTCTCTATGGAGTTTGCTATAGATCAGGCTTTAAA
>JAMOQJ010000051.1 GCA_027064065.1 Desulfurellales bacterium | reverse complement strand
AAATCTTGAAATATAAGACAAATTAGTGTATTTCTTGTTGAGTTAATTTGTAGGGGTGAATTATGCCGAAAAGAACTGATTTGAAAAAGATTATGATAATAGGCTCGGGTCCGATTGTGATTGGTCAAGCCTGTGAGTTTGATTATTCAGGAACACAGGCATGCAAAGCACTCAAAAATGAAGGATATGAAGTCATTTTAATCAACTCCAATCCGGCAACAATAATGACCGACCCGATGCTTGCTGATGGCACATACATAGAGCCTATAACGATTGAATTTATGGAAAAAATTATAGCAAAGGAAAAACCTGACGCCATACTGCCAACACTTGGCGGACAAACGGCTCTAAACGCTGCTATGGATTTATCTAAAGCGGGTATACTTGAAAAGTATAATGTCGAAATGATAGGCGCAAATGCCGAAGTCATAAATAGGGCTGAAGATAGAGAGCTGTTCAAACAAGCAATGAATGAGATAGGCTTAAAAGTGCCTGAATCGGGCGTTGCTCACAATATTAAAGAAGCTTACGAAATTGTAAACAGAATCGGTTTTCCTGTTATCATAAGACCTTCGTTTACGCTTGGCGGAACGGGCGCAGGCGTAGCATACAACAAAGAAGAGTTTGAAGAAGTGGTAAAATGGGGCATAGAGCAAAGCCCTGTTGATGAAGTTTTAATTGAACAATCGGTTTTGGGTTGGAAAGAATACGAACTTGAAGTAATGCGCGACAAAAACGATAATGTATTTATAATATGCTCGATAGAAAACTTTGACCCTATGGGCGTTCATACGGGCGATTCCATAACCATAGCACCAGCTCAAACCTTAACAGATAAGGAATATCAAGTCTTAAGAGACGCATCAATAGATATAATCAGAAAGATAGGCGTTGAAACGGGCGGTTCAAACATTCAGTTTGCTGTCAATCCCGAAAATGGCGAGTTTGTGGTAATTGAAATGAACCCAAGAGTATCACGCTCTTCGGCTTTAGCATCAAAAGCTACCGGTTTTCCAATAGCCAAATTTGCGGCGCTCTTGAGCGTAGGATACACGCTTGACGAAATACCAAATGACATAACCAAAAAAACGCCTGCAAGTTTTGAGCCTGTCCTTGATTATGTTGTTACAAAAATTCCGAGATTTACGTTTGAAAAATTTAACACAAAAGACGAGCTTGGGACGCAGATGAAAAGCGTTGGAGAAGTGATGTCCATCGGAAGAACGTTTAAAGAATCGCTTCAAAAGGCTTTATGCTCTTTAGAGTACGGATGGGACGGATTTATTGAGATTAACTGCACGGATGAAGAACTAAAGCAAAGGCTTATCCATCCAAACTCAAAAAGAATTCTTTATGTTGCTGAAGCCTTCAGAAAGGGCTATTCCATAGACGAAATATTTGATTTGACATATATTGACAGATGGTTTTTGCACAACATAAAACAGATAATCGACAAAGAAGAAGAAATCAAGAAAAACGGCGTAAATAAAGACAATATAAAAGAACTGAAGGAATATGGGTTCTCCGATTCAAGATTGGCAAAATTAACAAATTCTACGGAACTTGAAATAAGAGATTTGAGAAAATCTGCTTCGGTTACAAACGTTTATAAGATGGTGGATACCTGTTCGGGCGAATTTGAAGCCTATACGCCGTATTTTTATTCTACCTACGAAGACGAAAACGAATCAATACCCAAAGATGCAAAAAAGGTTATGGTATTGGGAAGCGGACCTAACAGAATCGGCCAAGGAATAGAATTTGACTACACTTGCGTTCACGGTTCACTTGAATTAAGGAATGAAGGCTACGAATCGATAATGGTAAACTGTAATCCAGAAACCGTTTCGACAGATTACGACACATCAAGTAGGCTATATTTTGAGCCTTTAACGTATGAAAATGTTATGAATATAGTAGAAAACGAAAAACCCTATGGCGTTATCGTTCAATTTGGCGGACAAACACCGCTTAAACTGTCCATGGATTTGAAAAATTCAAACGTGCCTATATTAGGAACAGACCCAAAAAGCATAGATATAGCCGAAGATAGGGAGCTGTTCAGGGATTTGATAAATAGATTAAAACTGCTTCAACCAGAAAGCGGCATTGCAAAATCCAAAGAAGAAGCTGTTAATGTTGCAAATTCTATCGGCTATCCTGTTTTGGTTAGACCATCCTATGTTTTGGGCGGCAGGGCTATGATGATAATATACAATCAAGACCAATTAAACGAATATGTTGAAGAAGCTGTAGAAGTAACAGGAGACCACCCTTTGCTTGTTGATAAATTCTTAGAAGATGCGATAGAAGTAGATGTCGATGCCGTAAGTGACGGAGACGAAACAATCGTGGCTGCTGTTATGGAGCATATAGAAGCCGCAGGTGTTCATTCGGGCGATTCTGCATGCTCCATCCCACCAAGAACCTTAAAAAAAGATATAGTAAACGAGATAAAAAGACAAACAAGACTTTTGGCAAAAGAGTTAAATGTCGTAGGATTGATAAATATACAGTTTGCCGTTAAGAATGACAGGGTTTATATATTGGAAGTAAATCCAAGAGCATCAAGAACCGTGCCTTTTGTAAGTAAAGCAACCGGCATCCATTGGGCAAAGATTGCAACACAGGTTATAATGGGTAAAAAATTAAAGGATTTAGGCGTAAAAGAGGTTGAACCCAAATATTACGCCGTAAAGGAATCGGTATTTCCTTTTGTTAAATTTCCAAATGTTGATATAACATTGGGACCCGAAATGAAATCAACCGGCGAGGTTATGGGAATAGCTGACGATTTTCCCACAGCATACTATAAAGCCCTTCTATCAAGCGGTATGAGACTGCCTACAAAGGGCAACGTATTTTTATCGTTAGCCGACCATGACAAAATTCAGGGCGTATTTATCGCTTCAAAATTGATTGAGCTTGGTTTTAAGGTTTACTGCACAAAAGGCAGTTACGAATATCTAAAAAAAGAAGGTATAAACGTTGAATATGTGAAGAAAATTAGTGAAGGCAGGCCGAATATTTTGGATAAGATGAAAAACGGCAATATACATTTCTTAATAAACACACCATCAGGCAAGCGTTCAAGAACAGATTCGTTTTATATAAGAAGAACAGCTTTGACAATGAACATCCCATATTGTACAACAATATCTGGAGCAATTGCAGCAACACGTGCAATAGAAGCAAGAATAAAAGGAAAGGTTATAGATGTTAGGTCAATACAGGAGTATTACAAAAAGAGAGGTTAATTATGGCAGAAAAGGTATTGATGACACCGGAAGGTTACCAGAAGCTATTGAAGGAGATGGAGGATTTACAAAAAAATCAGCGACCAGCAATTATTAAAGAGATTGAAGAAGCAAGAGCCAAGGGAGATTTGAGCGAGAATGCCGAATACCACGCGGCAAAGGAAAAACACGCATTAATAGAAAACAGAATATCGGAACTATCCAAAAAGATAAATAACGCTCAGGTTGTCGACCCAAGCACCGTTTCCAAAGATAGGGTTGGTTTTGGCTGCACGGTAGTTTTGTATGATTTGGATAATGAAAAAAGCGTTGAATATATGATTGTTGGAGAAGACGAATCCGACCCAAACAATGGAAAGATTTCGATAAACAGCCCTATAGCCCAGGCTTTAGCAGGCAAAGAAGAAGGTGACGAAGTTACTGTTAAAGTTCCTGCCGGCCAAAGAAGATTTGAAATAGAAGAGATAAAGTAATGGAATTAAAGATTCTGGAGAATATAGAAATTGCGCAAAATACGTTTTCCTTAAAAATAGACAACCCTAACCTATTTGACGCTTTGGCCGGTCAATTTTTTATGGTAAGAATTAACGGTTTTAACTATCCTTTATTGAGAAGACCGTTTAGTATTGCCGATTTCAACGAAAACTACATAGAAATTATATACAGGGTTGTAGGAGAAGGAACAAAAATTCTAACCAAAAAGAAGGCTGGCGAATTTATAGATATCTTAGGTCCTTTGGGAAACGGCTTTAGCGATATCGGCACAGGAAAAAAAATCTTCCTTGTGGGTGGAGGCATAGGCGTTGCGCCTTTGATATATTTAAAGAACGTTATAGAATCCCAATACAGATTACCCTACAAAGCCTATTTCGGATTTAACTTTAAAGAAGAGATTTATGTTGATTTTGGCGAAATTGCTACAATGGACGGAAGTGTGGGTTTTAACGGTAACGTCGTTGATTTGGTTGAAAAAGAACTTGATGAGAACAGCATAGTTTTTGCTTGTGGCCCAACTCTAATGCTTAAAAGATTGGCTTACGTCTGCTATGATAAAAATTGCAAAATGCAGGTGTCTTTAGAGTCGAGAATGGCTTGCGGCATAGGTGTTTGTTTGGGTTGTGTAGTTGAAACTCAAGACGGATATAAGAAGGTCTGCGATAACGGACCCGTATTTGATTATAGGGAGATAGTATGGCAAGCTCTGTAAACTTAACCGTAAAACTTGGAAATATTATCTTTAAAAACCCTGTTTTAACAGCATCAGGAACATTTGGCTACGGTATAGAGTATCAAAAATATTTGGATTTAGATAAGTTGGGTGGGTTTGTAACCAAAGGTTTGAGTGTAGTAGAAAAACAGGGAAATAAACCACCCAGAATTATTGAGACGCCTTGCGGTATGTTAAACGCTATAGGATTGCAAAATATCGGTGTTGATAAATTCATTTTTGAGAAACTGCCAAAACTAAAGGATGTAAATACACACATCATAGCCAATATATACGGCAGTGAGGTTAGTGAATTTGTTGAATTGACGGAAAAATTAAACGAACAGGACAATATAAGCGCCTTGGAGATAAATGTATCGTGCCCAAATGTTGCTCAAGGCGGAGCGCTATTCGGCAAAGACCCTGACAACGTGTTTGTCTTAACATCAGCCATTAAAAAGGTTTCAAAAAAACCCATTATCGTTAAACTGACACCCAATGTAGACGATATAGCCTTTATTGCTCAAGCGGCTCAATCAGCAGGAGCAGATGCGGTGAGCTTAATAAACACAATAACCGGTATGGTAATAGATACCAAAACAAAAAAACCGTTTTTGGCAAATAAAACCGGTGGCTTAAGCGGGCCTGCCATCTATCCTGTGGGCGTTAGAATGGTTTATGAAGTATACGAAAAGATAAAAATACCGATTATAGGCGTCGGTGGCATATACAATAGCAATGTAGCATTACAGTATTTAATGGCAGGCGCATCACTCATTCAAATCGGAACGGCAAATTTTGTAAAACCTGATATTTCTAAAGAGATTATTGAAGGAATTAGGACATATTTAGATGAAGAAGGCTTTAAGTCTGTTAGCGATATTATCGGTATTGCTCATAACTAAACCTATTTTTGCCCAAGATATTGCAACCATTAAACATATATTTAAACTCTACGACAACAAAACAACCGAGCTTGATTTTACTCAGATATCTATCAATGCTATGAGTGGGCAAAAGATAATTAAGAACGGCAAACTAACAATAAAACCCAAACGAGAAATGGTCTTTGACTATAAAAACGAAGAAATTATAGTCAATGATTTTGAGGTAGTGGATTTTAAAGGCGACAAGAAATATGTGTATAAATTAGAAGGATTTAACAAAATACTATTCTTGCTATTTTTAGGCCAAAAAGACATAGATGAGCTATTTAATATAACAAAGAACGGTAAAGAGTTTACATTTACACCAAAATATCAAAGCAATATCGATAGGGTTTATGCTGTATTTGATAAAGAACAAATCAAAGAGCTTACCATAGTGGATATTTACTCCAACCAAACCATATACAAATTTTATGATTCTTCTTGCAGCCGAACACAAAAGGGAGATTGACCCACTTTTTGACCTTTTTACGTTTAAAAAGCAGGGTAACGTTTTTATATCGGATGATATAGTTTTATTTATCAATTACGCAAAAGGTTCGTTATCTTTGGCTTTTAGCGTTATCTCAATATTAGATAGATACGACATTGAACTTGCCGTTTTGTTTGGCTTTTCAGGAAGCATAAACGACAAATTGAATATAGGCAACCTATGCTTTGTAAACAAAGTAAAACTAATGCACGACAAAAAGCCGATTTTTAACCCAATACAGCTAAATAAAATTGACGATTTAATCGGTGTTGAGTGTGTTACGCTGCTTGATAAATATGAGTTTGACAACAAATATCTATCTTACTTTGGCGATATAGTTGACAAGGAAAGCTATATGTTCGCAAAAGCCGTTAAGAGCATTGGGAAAACACCTGTTATTTTACGTATGATAAGCGACAAAAACACAAAAGAAGAGATTTACAATGGCGGTATTTTCAATTTTTCATATAATGCCGATTTATTAAAAACCGTGATAGATAGGCTGATATACGTAAGTTATGACAAAATCAATATTGAGATATTCAAACAAACAGGCATAACGGATAAGAATAAAATTACAGGATTAAGAAAACTAATATCCAAAAACAGACTGACATTTTCTATGAGGCAAAAACTTTACAAAAAAATAGAGATAAACAGCACAAAACAAAAGGTAAATAAGGGCAATTTTGATAAATTATCCGTCTTTTTGGAAAAAGGCATTGACAAAAGTAGGATAAAATTGAATTTGGATAGGTTTGATGTGTATGAAATTGATGATTATACAGGCTATTTTCATAATTTATGCGACAAAAAATCTATCATATACGCAAATAAAAAGGGTGAATTTTTAAGAAAAACGCCCACCAATTACACACCCGAACTAGCGCAAGGCTACTCTATTTTAAACGCATACAACTGCATCTATGATTGCGACTACTGTTTTTTAAAAGGTTATTTCAAAAGCTTCAATCCCGTTATTTTTTTAAACTATGAAGACTATTTTAAAGCCATAGACGCCACCATAAAAAATGATAATAAAAGACCGTTATATTTTTTTGCCGGAACGTTCTCTGACTCTTTGGCTTTATCAAAATTTTCGGATTTCAATAAAAAACTTATCGAGTTTTTTGCAAACTACAAAGATAAAAATATCTACCTTGAACTAAGAACAAAGTCTGATGACATCACCGCCATATCTGATATAAAGCCTGTAAATAACGTGATTTTTGCATTTTCATTAAACCCTGAAAGTGTTATTGACAAACATGAACACCTAACACCTTCTCTAAACAGACGATTAAAGAGCATAAAAGTATTAGACGAAAAAGGTTTTCTGATAGGCATACGTATAGATCCCGTATTTTTAGAATTTTTAAAAGATTACTCTATATTTAACAACATTCTATCTTCAATTAAAAACCTGCACTCTGTTGAAATTGGTTTTTTGCGTTTTGACAAAAATGACTATTTCAATATGTTAAAGAAATCTCCACACATCTTAAAAGGTCTATCATACGAAAACGGTATGTATCGCTATCCTAAACGAGAAAGAGAAAAAGCCGTGGAGTATTTTAAAAAAATCACAAAAGATTTTTACCTGAATATGGAATTCTAAGTTATTACTTTATCATATGGCTTGGCAGATAGTATACAATCTGCGGAAATAGAGCTAAAATAACAACAACAAACAGCATTATCGCAAAAAACGGGAAACTGTATTTTATAATATCACCTACCCTTTCATTCGATATACCTTCTATGACAAAAAGACTAAAACCCACAGGCGGTGTAATTTGAGCAAGCTCTACCATAATAACGAGAAATATCCCAAACCACAGCGCTTCAAACCCTGCCTGTTGCATAATTGGTAATATAATAGGTGTCGTCATAACTACCATCGACACTCCGTCAAGTATTGCGCCGAGCATTAGATACATAAAACCTACGATAAACAGCAAAGCATACGGCGATAGGTGGGAATGCGCAACATACAAACTCAACGCCCTACTTATTCCGCTAAAGCCTGCAACCTGAGATAAAAATGCAGCACCCATCATAATAAAGGCTATCATTGTCGTAGTTTTTATGGCGCTTATGAGCGATATGGAAAAGTTCTTCCATGTGAGATTTTTAAACATAGCCGCTATAATCAACGCACCCAACACACCCAAAGCGGCGGCTTCTGTTGGTGTTGCAAAACCCAAATAGATGCTGCCCAAAACAAACAACACAAGCAGTACAACGGGCAGTAAATTGGCTATCGACTTTATTTTGTCTTTTATGGAGTATGATTCTTGTGTTTTTGGCGTTATGCTCGGGTTGAGTATAGCCGATATTGCTATGTAAAATGAATATAAAAATCCCAACATCAATCCCGGTATAATCCCTGCTATAAACAACTTTCCTATTGATACATTTGACATAACGCCATATATAATCATAATTAAACTCGGCGGTATCAAAAAACCAAGCGTTCCTGCACCAGCAAGAGAACCTACCGATAAACTTTTTGAGTATCCCCTTTTTTGAAGTTCGCTCAATGTGATTTTTCCTACTGTTGCGGTTGTTGCCGCACTTGAGCCTGAAACGGCGGCAAACAAAGAACAAGCAACAACGTTTATATGTAAAAGTTTACCGGGAATTCTTGAAAACCAAGGCAAAAGCCCGTTAAACAATTTGTTTGATATGTCGGTATGATAAAGAATTTCTCCCATAAAGATAAAAAGCGGTAACGCCACAAGCGACCACGAATCCAAACTATTCCAAGATGAATTTGCAATTAGTCCGCCGATTTTAGACCAGATGGATATTGTCGGTGGAAGAGAAAAATTATATAAAAGCATCGTTACAATGCCTGTTGCAAAAAGAGAAAATCCTATCCACAATCCAGAAAGCAGAAAAACAAAGAGCGCTATCACCATTGCCACAAATAAAATTAAAGGGTCTGAAATCATTGAAACTCCTTCAGCAACTCACCGAAAAGCTGAACAAAAAGCATAAAAAATCCTATAGGCATAGAGAGTTGTGGTATATAGATAAGCGTTTGTGCTACCGTATCCGCTCTCATTTGATATAAGTATGCCTGATACACCATAAAAACCGAATGATAGAAGAAAAAAAGACTCATCGCCATAGCAATTAATATAGTCAGCAAACGTAGATATTTTTGAAGCTTTTTTGGCAATTTTGAAGAAATAACAGTTATTTTAATATGTCCGTTCTCTTTTAGGGTAAAAGACAAGCTAAACATAACAAAAGCGGCAAACATATATGCGCTATATTCATCCGTTATCATAATAGAGCTATTAAAAAAACTCATTAAAATTATATTTGTTACTATAAGTGCTATAATAACGATAAGCAGAAAAAATGATAGATAGGCTCCCATATCAGACAGCCTATCTATAAAATGTGTGATTTTTTGCAACATTATTATCTTATGTATTTTCCTACGATGTCTTTTTCCTGTTTGGACGCTTTGCCTAAAAATCTTTCGATAATTTGTCTTGCGGCTTTATCCATATCTGTATTTAGCTCTTTGGATGGATTTGCGACAAAAATCATTTTATGGTCTGTTAATATTTTTGCATTCTTTTTAGTTATCTCTTCGGAATATTTCCACTGTGCATCTTCTGTCTCTTTAGCCGCTTTTAACATTGCTTGCTGTTGTTCTTTTGATAGGGATTTCCAATAATCAAGATTTATTGTTACCATATTTAGCGGATATGCATAGTGAATGTCGGTAAAATACTTCAAAACTTCCCAGAATTTGCCGTTTTTTGTAGATTCAGCCGAAGTTAAAACGCCTTGAATCATATTGGTTCTTAATGCTGAATAAACATCTCCCCACGGCATAGATACAGCATTTGCTCCAAGCGTTCTTAAAAAGTTGGCTCCGTTTTTATCGTATGTTCTAATCTTTAAGCCGTGCAGGTCTTTTGTCGTTTTTATGGCGTTTTTTGTAACAAGTCCGCTTGGCGGCCAAGGAGCTGCGTATAAAAATTTCTGATTCCACTTTAGAGCGGCTTTTTCATAAAGCGGTTTACACTCTTGATATAAAGCCCTTGCTTCGTTAAAAGATTTTACTAACCTTGGCAGAGAGCTTATGCCGAATACATGCTCACTTCCTGCAACAACGCCCATCAGTATATCCGACATAGGCACTTGGGCGTCTTTTACAACTCTTAAGAGTTCCGGACCCTTAAAACCCAAACTTCCACCCGGGTAGACACTAATAACCACGCTTCCCTTTGTGTATTTTTTTACAAGTTCTGCAAACTTCATTGCTCCCTTTGTGTGTATGCTTGTTGGTCCATAAATTGCGTTTAGGTTCATCTTGATTATTTTGGCGTTGGCACTAACCGTTATTAAGAAAAACGCTACAATAATAATCCCAAGCAATCTTTTCATACTATATCCCTCCTTACAAAAGTTTTATTTTCCATACCCGCCTCCTCCGGGTGTTTCTATTCTTAATATATCTCCTTTTTTCACTTTAGCATTAAACTTGGGCGGCATTTCAACCATCTTCCCATCTTTTATTAATATATTTTTGCCTTTTTTTCCGCCACAAGCACCATACAAACCGTAAGGAGAACGTCTTCTTCTTTCTGATAGGACGGTAATCTCAGCATCAGATAAAAGCTCTATTTCCCTAACAAGCCCATCTCCACCACAGAACTTACCTATACCACCAGATTTTTTTCTTATTGAATACTCTTTTACCATAAAAGGATAGCTATATTCCAATGCTTCTATCGGTGTGTTTAGTGTATTTGTCATATGCGAATGTAGCGCACTTTCTCCATGTGCATCAAATGATGCTCCCATACCACCCGCAAGTGTTTCGTAATAGGTAAACGGCTCGTTTGTACGCTCGTCTATACCGCCTATTGCTACATTGTTCATAGTCCCTTGACTTGCTGCGGGAATTCTATCCTTCATAGCTTTTGACAACGCACCCAAGATAACATCAACAATTCTTTGAGACGTTTCCACATTGCCACCGACGACAGCTGCCGGAAATTTTGCATCAACCAAAGAGCCTTTTTTTGTTATCAACTCAATAGGTCTTAGACAACCCATATTTGTCGGTATATCTTCTCTAACCAAAGACCTAAATACATATAAAACAGCGGATAACGTTATTGCATATACGGCATTTACACTTCCCAAAACCTGTGAATCGGTTTCTGAAAAATCCAATATAGCTTCATCGTTTTTGATAGTTATTTTGACACCTATCTTTATATCCTTTGTCTCTATACCATCGTCATCCATAAAATCTTCAAAAGAGTATTCTCCGTCGGGTATATCGTATATTGTTTTTCTAATAATATTTTCCGAATAATCCATTAAGCTTTTTGAGTAAAACTCCACCGTTTCAAGCGAGTATTTTTCTATTAATTCTTCCATCCTTTTAACGCCTGTTATGTTTGCCATAATTTGAGCCAAAAAATCACCTTCACGCTCATAAGGTGTTCTTACATTATTTAAGAAAAATGACATTAACTGTTTATCAAGCTTTCCTTTTCTTACAAGCTTTAATGGCGGTATTATGATACCTTCCTGAAAAATACTTGTAGAAAGCGGCATTGAGCCTGAGCTCATTCCACCAACATCGGAATGGTGAGCCCTATTTGCAACAAAAAACACAGGTTTTTCTATACCATCAACAAATACAGGCGCAACAATTGTTATATCCGGCAGATGCGTTCCGCCTTTAAACGGGTCATTTAAAACAACCATATCACCCTTTTCAAAGTCGTAATCCTTAATAGCCTCTTTAACCGAAAGCGGCATTGAGCCTAAATGCACGGGAATGTGAGCGGCTTGCGCTATCATATCTCCCGCATTATCAAAAATAGCACACGAAAAATCTCGCCTTTCTTTTATGTTAGGCGAAAAAGCAGTTCTATTTAAAGACACGCCCATCTCTTCGGAAACAGAAGATAATTTATTTTTAAACACTTCAAGCATAATAGGATTTACATTCATTATGCATCTCCTTGGATATCTATTATTATATTACCGAATTTATCTATCTTTGCTCTACTGCTTGGCGGTATGGATATTGTGGATGAATATTCTACTATTATCGCAGGTCCTTCTATTATATTTCCGTATTGCAATTTATCTCTATCAACTATCTTTGTTTTGTAAAATGCCGAATCAAATACAACATCCTTTATACCCAAGATTGCTGAAGAATTAACAAGTTCGCCACCATATTCCATTGTTTCAAATGACGGTTTTTGCGGAATTCCTCTTGCTCTTAAACGTATATTGACAATCTCTATCTTTTTGTTCTTGTCTGAATAACCGTAATTCTTTTCGTGTAAAAGATGGAAATTTTTCGTATAATCTTCATCGAATGGAACCATAATCTCATAGGATTGTCCAAGATATCTCATATCAAGGTAGTGTTCAAGAATTATATCATCATCCTTTACGCCTTCCTTTTTTAAATCATCAACACCCTTTGCATCCAATGATTCAAACAGTTTGTTTATATTATCAAAATCCGTTTCTTCATTTTTTAACATTACCGTGAGCGAATAGTCCTTTATTATATCAGCCATAAGCATTCCGATTGCCGACAGTATTCCCGGATTTTTCGGAATAAACACCTTAGGTATATGCAAAAGATAAGCCAAGAATGCTGCATGCATTCCTCCCGCTCCGCCAAAAGAAAATAAAACAAATTCTCTTGGGTCAAAACCCTTCTCAACCGATATAACCCTTATAGCTTTTTCCATTGAAGCGTTTGCGACATCAAGAACACCTTCTGCCAATTCTATTTCGCTTAAACCAATTTCTTTTGACATTATCTTAAAATATTCGTTTAGCCTTCCCTTGTCTATCTTCATATTTCCGCCCAAGAAATATTCCGGCACTATCCTTCCCAAATATAGATTGGCGTCGGTAACGGTTATTCTTTCGCCCTTCCCGTAACATATAGGACCTGGGTCGGCACCAGCGCTTTCTGGTCCTACCTTCAATGAACCACCAGCGTCAAGATATGCAATCGAACCGCCGCCTGCTCCTACTGTATGTATATCAATCATTGGCACTTTGACCGGAAAATCAGCGATTTTTGATTCAAATGTTAAAGGTAATTTATCATCAATCAGCGCAACATCGGTAGATGTTCCGCCCATATCAAATGTTATCAGCTTCGAATAACCTGCCATTTTGCCTATTTCATAAGCTCCTACCGCTCCGCCTGCCGGCCCTGAAAGTATTGTTCTAACTGACTCTTCCATTGCCGTTGTTGCAGAGATACTTCCGCCGTTTGACTGCATAATTCTTAATTCGTTTCCGCTTGTTTCTTCTATTATATTTT
>JAMOQJ010000050.1 GCA_027064065.1 Desulfurellales bacterium | reverse complement strand
CTGTGGCAACATCAAGCAAAGTATCGCCTTCAAGCATAGAAACCGCTTTTTTTCGCCATAGTTTATCTATATTAAAGCTTAGGTAGTGATTCAAAAAATCGTATGTAGGCGCAATAGAAGAAAACATTTCTGAAATTTTTTTGTTCTTTTCGCTCAATTCATACATACGCCATCTTTTAACACTTATGGCGTTTTTGGTCAAGGGAAAATATCGCACTACTTTCAATTAAAAGCAAAAATCTTTCTATCATGAAAAATTCAACTACTACCTCCGCTTCATAAGATGAAAAGGAAATCCTTCAATTTTATACCTTAAATACCTTTACAAGCTCATTTATGCCGTTGGATAAATCTTTTACCTCTTCGGAAATTTTTGCTATATCTTCAACGGCTTTTGCATTTTCTTTGGATGCTTCAACAACCTCTTTCACCTGCATATCAATTTCAGCAACCGTTGATGACAGCTCCTCTGTTGCTGCGCTTGTTGAATTTAGCTCATCTATAACCTTGGATGCCTTCTCAACAACCGATTCTATATGCTCCTTATCACTCTGAGCCTTTTTTTCTTCGGACAGTATCATATCACCGGCTTTTTGAGTTTTATCAATAGCTATCTCTGTATCGTTTTGCATCTTGGTTACCATATTTCTAATCTCTTCAGTTGCGTGTTGTGTTTTTTCTGCCAATTTTCTAACTTCATCTGCAACAACGGCAAAACCGCGTCCAGCATCACCTGCTCTTGCTGCTTCTATTGCGGCGTTTAGGGCAAGCAGGTTTGTTTGGTCGGTTATTTCGTTGATGACACCCACAATTTTGCCTATCTCTTTTGATGCGTCTCCTACTTCGTTTATTTGCTTAATTGCTTCTTTTGCCAAAGCCGCATTCTCTTCCATCCTGTGAAGCCTTGCATCTATATCTTCAATCATCTGCTGGTTTACATTTCCTACATCCTGAGCAAGCATATTGACATTTTCTGATGAACGTGCAACGCCATCAATAGCTTGAACTATATCGCTTATAGCATTTGCCATCTCTTCCATATTGCGGGTTGTTTCTTCAGTCGATGACGAGATTTGTGTGGCTGTTGATGAAAGGGTGTTTGCTTGCTCGGTCATTTTATCGGAACTTTCGTGCAGTTTACTAACTATATTTCTCATACTATCAATAACGGTATTGATACCCTTTTTTAATATACCTATCTCGTTGCCCGTAATGACATTAAATTTCTTGGTTAAATCGCCCTTTGCCAAATATTCTGTCTTCTTAACGGCATTGATAAGCGGTGTTATCATATATGCAGATATAACAAAATACAGACCTATAATTAAACCTACAACCAGAAGTTGCATAACTATGGATATAGTTATTACCATCCTATTGTCATGCTTAACCCTATCTCTTAATAAATCCACCTTCTTTTGTTGATAGTTTACGATACTATCCACGCTACTACTAACCAATTCACCATCTTTATCCGACTTTTTTAAAAGAGAATTTAAATCGTCTGTTTGGTTGTTACCGTCGTTTATATAAGCAATAGCAAGCTTTCTGGTTGAATTGTAAAACTCAATCAAATGAGCTTTTATAAACTTTATCTTTTTTTTAAGTGATAAATCGCTATCTTTAAGCAATGCCAAAGCTGTATCAACCTTTTTTAGAGTGGCTTGGAATTCTTTATCGGCAATTTTTAAATCTTCTACCCTTTTTGTTAAAGCAGCGCTCTTTAAATACAAATCAATTCGAGCAACACTAAGCTCCATACCTTTTAAGGTTACAAGAAGCGGAACATCTCGAGACGCTAAAGTATCTGTCTTTTTGGCATTATCGATAGAATACATATAACCAACGGTTATCGAAGCAACAGAAACAATAATAACAATTAGAACAGAAAAGAAAAACAGTTTTTTAAGCGGAATATTTTTCATAACAACTCTCCTTTAGTACCTTTACCGCAATTTAGCTTAATATAGCTATATACAGTGTAAAATTATCGTTTTTTTGAGTCAAGGAAAAATTTATATTATTGCTTTTTAAATTATACTATATTATAAAATCTTTATGAAAAAATTTGCATCATCTCTAACAATCGTGTTTATAATTATTATAGCTCAGATATCAAACTCAACAACCATTTTAATATACCACAAAATCGGCGACTCAAGAACACCGTCAACAAATCTTTCAATAGAAAACTTTCAAAAACAGATGAAGTATCTATACGACAATCACTATAGGATAATGCCACTTAAAAAGTTAGTAAACATGATAAAACACAAAAAAACTCTACCTAAAAAGAGCGTTGTCATAACATTTGACGACGGATACAGAACGGTTTATACAAATGCCTTCCCTATTCTTAAAAAATATAAATTTCAAGCAACAGTTTTTTTGCCAACAAAGGCAATACAAAAACACTACCCTGACTATATGACAATCAAACAGATAAAAGAAATGCAAGCTCACAACATTGATTTTCAATCACACAGCTACTCCCATCCAAGAATGGCATACAAACCCAAAGATTTAACCCAAAAACAGTATATAGATTTGATAAAAAATGAACTTGCAAGCAGTATAAATTTTTTTAAAAAATATTTAGGCTACAAACCTTATGCTTTTGCAATACCCTATGGCGAATACAACAAGTTTGTCATAGAAGAAGCAAAAAAACAGGGTTTTGAAGCTATTTTAACTCAAGACACAGGTGCTGTTAGCAAGGATACGCCACTTTATCTAATGCCAAGAGAGCCAATTCTTGGCAAATATTGGTCTACAATGAAGCATTTTAAATATGTTATAAATCATGAAGAATATCTTCCCATAGAAAAACGCTATCCCGATATAGGAATTCATAAAAACATAACAAAAGCTGGAGCAACGATAAAGAATTTCAAAAAATACAAAAATTTTATGATTTACACAAGCGTAACAGGGTGGAAACAAGCCAAAATTAAGGGCAATTTCGTATATATAGACAACATAACAATTAAAGAAAAAAGAAAAAAACTACACATAGGCATAAAAGCCGTTGACAAAAAAAATCTTAAAGACGCTAAGGTTTTTTGGATGGTTGCAATCGGCAAATAAGTTATTGTTTATTTAACATTTTTACAATACTATTCAACAAAGCTCTATCTTTTATATCGTAGGAGTTGATTGTTTTAAAGACTTTTTTTGCGTCGTCGTAACGTCCAAGTTTAATATAGGCTATTGTTAAATTTAACTTTATATCATCATCATCAGAAACGGTTAGGGCTTTTTTTAATATGCCGACTGCTTCGTTGTAAAGATTGGCATTCATATATCGCACAGCAAGGTTATTATAGAGAGAAACGTTATTTGGAAACCTTTTTATCAGTTTTCTATAAGCTTCAACGGCTATGTGAATATTGTTTGACTCAGCTTTTGTTAGCAATTCATACGTACTTTCGCTTTCAGGTTTTTTATCGACCAGTGTTCTATAAGTTTTCTTAATCTTTGTTTTTTTGTTTGCATAACCTTTCTTTTTTGAGGCATTTTTTTTCTTAATATTCGTTTTAGATGTTTTTACTTTGGGCTTTTCGGTTTTTTTTACTTTTACATTATGTTTTACTACTATTATTTTTTCCGTTTTTTCTCTTTTTATTGACTTTTCTTTCTTTTCTTTCTTTTCTATAACTGTTGTTTTCAAAGAAACGGACTTGTTGTTATGCCTTACAATAGTTGTATGAGTGATTTTTTTATTCTTTACCGATAAGCCTTTTATCTTACTCCTTAAACCTATAGCCGATATAACTAAAATTGCAACAAAAATAACGGTAACAAAAATAAGCAAATATGGCGGTCTGTTATCTTTTTTAGTAAAATTTGGAATATTACTGTCGTGATTTTCTCTGTTTTCTATCTCTTTGATAGCGTCGTATAGTTTACTCATAATGCTATTGAACTATTACAGGTCTTAAGAGAATAACAAGCTCAACATTATCACTAGACATTCCCTGTTGTTTAAATAGCGTACCCAAAGCAGGTATTTCTGAAAGCACAGGAACTCCGTTGCTGCTTTTTTTGGTTTGCTGGCTTATCAATCCGCCTAACACTATAATATCACCGCTTGTAGCCGATACAACTGTGCTAGCTTCTCTCAAATCAACTTGTGGAAGCGTATATGTATTCCCGCTTATGTTTTTTTCTTGAAGTGATATAAGGCTGCTCTTTATGGGAACTATTCTCAACAAAACACTTCCGTTACTTTTTATAAACGGTGTAATGCCAAATACTATACCATCAAATATAGATGATATATCAACCTCTGGTGATGTAGTGGATGTTCCACCCGAAACCGTTTCTGTCGTAATCTCTATTTTTTTAATAAAGCTAATAGAACGGCCTACAGATAGTATGGCAGGCTGAGAGTTCATAACCCTTAAATGCGGCTCGGAAACCAACTTTACCGTTCCAAATTCAGAAAGCGCATTAACAACGCTATTTAGGGTTATTTGGGTATTCTCCGTATGAAAAATTCTTGAGATATTAAGATTTAAAGCAGGGTTATCTTTTCCAAAGTCAATTGTTTGCTGCCCAACATTTATAACCTGACCTAAGTTGGAATTCTCAGAAAGCAAATTCCAATCTATGCCAAGTTTCCAACTATCGGTTAAACCTACTTCTATAATTTTTGCTTCTATTACAACTTGACGATTATAGCTTTTATATATAGCCTTTATATACTGTTCTATCAATTTTATATTTTGTGGTCTATCCTTAACCATCAATACGCCACTTGCAGGGTCTAACGTAAATTGACCGTTCTTAGACAGCAGTGCTTTTATGTTATCCTGTATGACCTTATATATATCGCCCTTATTTTTTGTGCTTTTTGAGCTTATAGCAAAACTACCTTTTAACGGTGTTGTAATATCGGTGTCTGATGCGCTTTGCCCACCTAAAACATCTCCACCCAAAGACGAAGTTGATGTTCTTATTATGCTCAAAAAACCCAAATCATAAGTTTTAGTCTCAAATGGCGTTATCCATATAGTCTTGTCTTTTCTTTGCCAACTTGCACCGACTATGCCAACAATAGTGTTCAAAGCTTCTCTGAGCGTAACATTATTTAACGATACATCTATGTTCGGTTGAGTAATAAAGTTATCAAGCCTGCTATCAAAGGCTACGTTTACTGATTTTGATTGCAGTATTTGAACAATTGCGTCTTTATACGATATACCCTTTGCGTAAAAATTCACTCTTGCTAAGTCCAATATGTCTATCTTCTTTTGTATAGGGCGAAGCTTAATAGGCGAAAAAAACGATTGTCTTTTTTGATAGTGCAATTGTCTTTCTATGGAGTTTTTGTCTTTTATGTGCCGTTTTTTTATCGCTTTATCCGATTCTACACAACCAAATATAAACAATACAGCAATCAAAAGAGAAAAAAAACTAACCTTTTTTATTTGCAAGGACATCTAAAACCAACCACCTTTTTGATTTTTTTGTTTCCACCAAAACTCGCTTGTTTTCTATCTTTAAAACCCTTATGCCTCTCTTGTATTCACCTTCCCTAAACAGACTGCCGTTTATGGTGCAAACCTTAGTTTTATCGTTGGCATAAATCATAGTCAAAACGACAGGCATCTTTCTTTTTGACTTCTTATGTCTAATAATTACAGCCTTTTTATTTAAATTTGCAACCTTAGATTTTTCCCTAAAAAGAGCTGAAACTCTAATGTTACTTTCTTCAAATATCTTTTTATTTGAAAATTGCGGAAGATTTACAGGTTGCACCTTTTCAATATACCTATGCTCAACAAAATAAGAACTCATATAATATGGAAGATACAAAGCTATGGCAACAACCGCAAAAATAACGTAATTTTTCATTTTTTACCTTGCAAAAAGCATAACCTTTTTACCTTTTATTACAATAGAAGCATAATCCTTGTTGTTATCGTCTGTATTAAAATCCTCATCTTCATCATCTTTATCTATATCTTTTCCTATGCTAAACTCTTCCAAAAAAAAGTATCCTTTACCCTTATAGGTAGAATCTATTATGCTATTTATCTTATAGAGAGCGTTTTTTAAGTCAAAATTAGCTCTTAGAAATACAGGTTCAACATTAATAAATTCTATATCACCAAATTTCTTTTTATAGGCAAGATATGACTTAATCATTCCTTCATTGGCACTCGCCTGCCTAAGCTGGCTATCCATAAAACTCAAATCGCTTCTTAAGGAATCAACATTCTTACTAACAACAGCATAAAATCCAAGGGTTACAAATAGCACAATAGAACCTACAATGACATAAAAATTTTTCTTCTTTGATAATGAAGTCATTATCTAACCCTTATACTTCTTACGCCACTTCTTGAATATCTTAAAATGGCTCTCTTGCCTTTATATCTTAAAATTGCTATTTTACCTCTCTTTTTATAACTATAGCCATTTGGTAATGATAAATCCGAAGCTTTTGGTGGTGCATTGGGATAATCTTCAGCAATCTTTGCAGCCTGATCGGCTAAAGCTGCATAGGGCGACGTATAAGAAGAGCCGCCGCTACTACCACCACCGCCACTACTACTACTATTATCAAGATATCCACTGTCACCACACCATTTTTTTAACTCATTGAAGCTATATGTTTCAACAATATCATTTGCTGTTTGTTCATTATACGGATGAGACGGGTTTTCATACGTCCCATTTGTTGTATCATTAGCAGGGTCAAGCTTATAATCACTTCCTTTACTTATTACAACAAAAACAACAGATTGTCCGTCAACTGTTGGCCTTCCTGAAATACTGCTTATTTTGCATAAATCACTTACACTGGTTGTGCTTGTTAGAGCGTTATTTACATCATAAACCAAAGTATTGCCGTAAGCATCGGATTGCCTTGTGCCAAGCAATGTATATGGAAGTTGATAATTACCGTTATATTTGGGAAATTTTCCATTTGCGTAAGCATATCCTATCAAAGCTTCTTTTGCTTCTTTAACCGCCGTTCTATTTTGGGTAAGTTTATTCTGTTTCATAAGCATCTTCATCATAGGGATACCAAGACCTAATATAAGCCCTAATACCACCATAACAATGGCAACTTCTATAAGCGTAAAACCATTCTTTTTCATAATAGCAACCTCAAAATCTGCCGTAAAAGTAAAACATAATAATCATCAATACAACTGTAGCAATAATAATGCCAATAGCTATGGAGATTTTTATATCTTCAAGCTTTAATCCCAATGATTCTGCGGCATTTTTTATATCTTCCCTTGTTATAGTTCTTCTTTTTTTTGAATATGCCAAAAACAGCACTCTCTTCATAATGCTATTAATCAAACGCGGTATACCTTGAGTTCGTTTAAATATTTCGCTCCTTGCAGCTTTTTCAAAAGAGACCGAACCGTTTGCCTTAGCCATTCTATATTGTATGTAATCGCTCGTTTCTTCTTCACTTAATGGCATCAGGTAAGCCCTAACGGTTATTCTCTGATTGAGCTGTCTAACCTGTTTTTCTACCATCTTTTCAAGCTCGGGTTGACCAACCAATAATATCTGCAAAGGTTTAACGCTCTTCATCTCTATATTGGATAAAAGTCTTATCTGTTCAAGAGATTCTATAGGGAGACTTTGGGCTTCGTCTATAATAAGCAGAAGTTTTTTGTTTTCTCTTGCAAGTTTTAGCAGATGCTCTTGAAAGATATCCAAATTTTCCGACAAATCATCACCTTTAGATTGTATATTTAAATCGTTTAAAATTGATTTTATCAACTCTTTTGGAGAAAGCATCGGCGTAACTATAAGAGCAAATTCCCACTCTTTTGGCAACGATTCTAAGAATTTTCTTAAAAGTGTGGTTTTTCCAGTTCCGGGATAGCCCGTCAATAAAGCAAAGCCATCACCATCTTTAATAAAAAAAGATAAAAGTTCAAGCGCTTCCTGATGCGAACTGGAAGGATAAAAATACTCAACATCCGGCGTTAATCTAAACGGCTCATCGGTTAAGCCGAAAAACGATAATTTACTTTCCATACCGAAATTATATCCATAGGGTTAGTTTTGTAAAGAAAAGAATATATTAATGTATTGAACGCTTAAACAGAAATCGGCAGACCAAAAAGGCCTACCGATTTTCCTACAAGTTAATCAAAGTTAACTTTTAGAATGCCAACCAGTAAATATCCGCGTATGCTCTGCTCGTAGTATAATCATAATCACACTGAATTGTACCTTTATTGTATTCACCATCATCATATTTTTCATCTAACGATTTTATGATTTCAGTGGGTACATTTTCAACATAAATATAATTTCCACTCTTTCCTGAACTATTTATATTATTGGCGTATCTAACAAGATATCTACCACCAAACGGAGTCCTTTTTGCCACTTTTATTTCATCATTTTGAGACGGGTCACCGCTCATAAATCCAGCGCCGGCAAGCTCCTGCCAGAAGCATGTTCTTTCATTGCTTGAACCAAATAGACCATCACCGTTTCCGCCTCTACAACCTGTAGCACCAAACCCTGCAGGCGGGTTTCCACTTCTATCTGTTGGATCATCACCGGGTAAATAGTTATACCTATCCTGATAGGAATAGGTTGCTGCCACTATACCGTCTACGTCGCTTTTTATCCTTTTCATCTTGGCATTTTTAATCATCTCTTGACCCTTTAGTATAGACCCTAAAATCAAACCAATAATTACCAAAACAATAGCAAGCTCAATTAATGTAAAACCCGACCTTCCTTTAAGATTCACCTTTCCCAACATAATAACCTCCCATAAAAATTTTTAACAAATAAATTAACTCCAACAGTTCTTCTATTTAGACAATGACACATTTTTCTTATTTTGTCAACAGACAAATTACTTTGTCATATTACCAAGCATTCCGTATATAGGTCCAATCAACGCCAAAACAAAGAATATAAACATTATACCGATAAACGCTAAAATTATTGGTTCTATGAGTTTTCCAATAATCTCAACCATATTTTGGACTTTTGTGTAATACATATCAGACAACCTTTTCATCTGAGAATCCATATTTCCCGTCTCTTCACCAACAGCAATCATTCTTATTACAATCGGCTCAAACGCCTTTGAATCTTTAGCCGATTCGGACAAACTGTCTCCGTTTTTTAACCTATCTAACATTCCCTTTATAAGGCTTAAAAAATAGCTATTAGTTACGGCAAATTCCATTGTATCCAACGATTCGGTTATCGTAACTCCGCTCGATGTTAAAAGCGCTAAATATTGAAAATAAAAAGCCGTCTGCGAGTATCTTATAATCATACCCACTATTGGCATTTTCCAAAGTACTCTATGAAACAGATATTTAACCTTCTTAATCCTAAGTAAAAACGGAATGGATATAACGATACCGACTATGCCAATAAGCATAAATTGCCAATACTGTTGAGTAAAATCGCTTGTTGCTATAAGCATCCTTGTTGCAAGCGGCAATGCAATTCCTTGGGATTTAAACAACTCGGTAATTTGCGGCAAAACATAAACAATCCAAAAGATAAAGGCACCAAAGATAGCAAAAAGGCTAAACGTAGGATATATCAAAGCTCTTTTTGTTGCTGAACGTATAGCTATAATTCTATCCAAATAGTCTGCTGCATCCTTCAATGTATCTTCAAGCCCGCCGGATGTTTCTCCGATTTTTGCCATAGATATAACAATCTTTGGGAATATGCCTGTTTTTTGCAAAGCATCTGAGAATGAATACCCTTCATCAAGCATCTCCAGCATCTGTTTGGCTGCATACCGCAAAGCCTTACTGTTTGAGGCATTCTTTAAATCTTCTAAAGCGCCTTGAACCGCTATGCCGCTTTCCATATAAACAGATAAATTTCTCACAAACTCCGATATATCCTTTAATTTTGCCCTGCCTATGGCAACATATTTATAAATAGGCTCAAGAAAATCGGGAAGTTCAAAAACCCTATATATTTCTTTTCCACTTGACTCAAGATGCTCATAAAGTTCATAAACCGATTCGTAATTACCCATATCTTTTACTATATCGCCTGTTTCAGTCATAAAAGAATAGACAAAAAATCCCATAACTACACACCAAACACCCTTTTTGCTTCATCTATATCAACCAAGCCTTCAGATACAAAATCTACAACGGCATCCTTCATGGTTTTCATATTATTATCGGATAAATACCTTTTTACTTCAACTATAGAAGCATTATCGGCAAGCATCTCTCTAATCCTGTCATCTATAAACACTATCTCACAAGCCGCAATTCTTCCGGAATAGCCGGTATTTTTGCATTTATCACAACCTTTATGTCTATAAGCCTTCTCTATATCAACGCCCAAATATTTTTTATCATCAACACTCAACTCAATCTCTTCTTTGCAAAACGGACATAGCTTTCTTACCAACCTTTGAGCAATTATCGCAGTAATAGATGAAGATAAAAGAAAGTTACCAATACCCAAATCCTTCAAACGTGATATCGCTCCTATGGCGTCGTTTGTATGCAAAGTCGATAAAACCAAATGCCCTGTTAATGCAGCCCTTATCGCAAGCGTCGCCGTCTCTTCGTCCCTTATCTCTCCAATGAGCATTACATCCGGGTCTTGACGCAAAAAAGAACGAATGGCAGATGAAAATGTTAAATTTGCCTTTTGATTTACAGCAACCTGATGTACTAAAGGAATTTTAAATTCTACAGGGTCTTCTATTGTTAAAACATTCTTCTCCATTGTATTAATCTTTCTAAGCATTGCGTAAAGACTCGTTGTTTTTCCGCTTCCTGTTGGACCTGTAACCAAGATTATACCAAAGGGTTCATTTACAGCTTTTTGGACAAGCTCTAATTGAGTTTTTCCAAATCCTATTTGTTCAAGAGAAATCTGTCTTGAATGTCCGCCAAGTATTCTTATAACCAAATTTTCGCCGTAAAGTGTCGGTGTTGTTGAGACTCTAAAATCAAATTTCTCGTGTAAAAATTCATAGCTCATTCCACCGTCTTGAGGAGCATTGCTTGATGCTATATCCATGCCACTCCTTACTTTAACAGTTGATACAATCCTTGAATGAACGGAGATTGGCATTGTATGAAACAGTTGCAAAACACCATCAATTCTATAAGATATCAGTGTAACGTTTTCCGATGGATTTATATGTATATCGCTCGTTCCGTTATCTATAGCATCTTCGATAATTAAATTAACCAAGTTTTCAACCGAAATAGCGTTCCCATTTACAACATCATTAACCATTGCCGATATTGTTTCTTCTATGGGATTTTCGGCAAGATAGTAAAATCTTTCTATTTTTTTTGCAAGCTCCGTTGCGGGTGATACCTTATATACAACACCACCCTTGGCAAAACGATTCACCATAGCCTTAGCTCTATCGTTATACGGGTCTGAGATGGCGACTATTAGTTTACCGTCTTCTATGGACACTGGCAGTATGTTATTTTGCATAGAAAAGTTTTTTGGTATCATAGAAAGGGCTTCTTTTGATGGCGATACGGAATTTAAATCAAGAAATTCCAACTGAGCCTGCTCTGCTAAAATTTCAGCAACCTCGTAATCGGTAACAAATCCCAAATCTAACAGGATATCTCCCAATCTTTTTTTCACAGATTTTTGAACACTTATAGCATACTGTATATGTTCTTCACGTATCACTCCCGCTTCTTTTAATAGCTGACCTATAGGTTTTGCCATTAGAATTTACTCCCATCTACTTTAAAACGTGTAACAAAAATAGCCTGATTCTTTTTTTCGTTATACGTAAAATCGTTAGATTCTGTCGTGATTTTTGATGATAACTCTTTCAAAAAATTTAAAGCTGTATCTTTAGTTTTCTTATAATTTCCATCAATTAAAAGCTTTATCTCCACGTTAAAATTCTTTGAGTTTATGTTTAATACTACATCGTTTGATGTGGACACACCTTTGGCATTTGGCGCAATAGCAGTATTTTTATTATTTTTTTCTTCTTTAAAAACCGCGATATTCATACTGTCAATGATAGCGTTATTTGGAGTTATATTTGTTACCCAAGTCAAAAATTTGCCTAAATCCAACTGACTTTTAAACTTCTTCTGCAATTTGGCAACTTCAAATAAAACACTAATTTCATCCTGCGGGGGCATATTGGATTTTATATAATTTTCTTTTTGACGTAACAAGCGGCTTTTTTGCTCAAATTGATTACTTAAATCGACATACGTAAAATATTGATTTGCACCAAGCAACATAAAAACCAAAGCAGCAACTGTAGAAAAAGCAAAAACAAACTTCGACAACTCAAACGATACAACATTATGAAAATAGTTTTCATCAATAAAATCAAAATATTTATCAACAAACAACAATCCATATATGTGAGCAACCGACAAAGCCTTTAAATCCAATTCTACATAATTGTTTTTATCTAAGCTTTCTTCAAAAAAGACCGTATTTTCACCAAAAAACGTTTTATCTATGGACTCTTCTTCACTATATGGCCTTACAGATTTTGTTTTGATACAGTCCCTATCAATCTCTATTTCCAACTGAAGTCCATTATGAGTCCACACTACATTATCTGCATTCGGATTTAAATGTTTAGCCATTTTTACAAGCACATATTCCACTGGCTTTATATATTCAACAATAAAAAGACTTTTTATATATTCAATTCTTTTTATATCGGATTCTGGAAAAGCACACAAAGCGACATCGTAAACATCTCCACTCTTGTTTATCTCCTTATATCTTGAAATATAGCTTTCCATAAATACAGACTGTTCATTTATATATCGTGCAATAGCTGTGCGCATCAATTTTTTGTTTCTAACAGTCAAACGTGCAATATCAAAGTAACTCAACTCCGACAAAACAGCTATACTTGCGTAGTTTACATTCATATCCTTTTTAATTTTTTCAAGTTCTTTTATGTTACAACTACCGCTTTCTATAATATTTTTCCCTTTAACAACAGCAAACTCCACAGTATCGCTGTTTGTCAAATCGATAAATATCAGAATCTTCTTCTTCGACATCCTAAACATAAAAACACCTCTATCCCTATAGGACACTAATCTCTCTACAATAAAAATAGCAATTTTAATTCCTCACTAATATAGTATATATAATCACTAAAAAGAAACAAATTTTAGGTAATGGACAATATCAATATGTAATACATATTTAATTACATCAACCGCTCAAAAAAGCACACATAAACATTTATCTGCTCTCTATCAAAACAGTTTTTCTATATTGGGATTCTCTAACTCTCTTCTTTAGGTAATTATCCAACATCCCACAAAAATATATTGTTGCAAAACCTTTTAATACCTACTGTATTTTAAGGCTTAAGACAACCTTTATAAAAATCATACTTAATTAAAGCTTTTAAACCTGTTAAAAAGATACAAAAGTATCATCTCATCCAATCTTCTACTTTATCGTTTCTTTTAAACACAGTTC
>JAMOQJ010000049.1 GCA_027064065.1 Desulfurellales bacterium | reverse complement strand
GCAATATCCAACGAACCAGAAGCAACCAAAGCAGAATATTCACCAAGAGAGTGGCCTGCACTAACATCAAAATCAAAATCTGTCTCACTTTTTATTAATTCATATATAGCTATCGATACGGTTAAAATAGCAGGTTGTGCATTAGCTGTCAAAGTAAGTTTATCTTCAGGTCCTTCGAACATTAAACTGCTTAAACTAAAACCTAAAGATTCATCGGCTTTTTTAAATACAGCTTTAACCACATCAAAATTGTCGTATAAGTCTTTCCCCATACCAACAAATTGAGAACCCTGCCCTGTAAACATCAAAAAACGCATCTTAACCCTCTATTAAATTGTTCATTTTTTGGATTGTGCTTTTAGCTTCTTCCACTATTGTCTCAACTATATTTTTAACCGGTTTTATATCGTCTATTAAACCGGCAATTTGGCCTGCCATAATGCTACCTTTTTGCAAATCGCCATCCCTGGCTGCAAGCTTTAGCTTGCCTTCTCCAAATTTTTCCAGCTCTTCTTTTGTTGCACCGTTTGCTTCAAGCTTCATAAACTCTCTTGCAAGTTTATTTTTTATAATTCTAACGGGATGCCCTGTTACTTTTCCCGTAACAACGGTATCTCTATCTTTTGCTTTCACTATCGCTTCTTTATATCCTTGAACTATAGTGCATTCGCTCGATGCAACAAACCTTGTGCCCATCTGAACACCGCATGCGCCAAGCGCCAAAGCTGCAGCTAATCCTCTACCATCTGCTATACCACCTGCTGCTATAACAGGTATATTTAAAGCATCTACCACCTGCGGAACCATAGCCATAGTGGTCAATTCTCCTATATGACCACCCGATTCCATACCTTCGGCTATTACAGCGTCGGCTCCTATATCTTCCATTCTTTTAGCCAAAGCCACAGATGGAATAACAGGTATAACCTTTGCGTTTATAGATTTAAAACCGTCCATATATTTTCCGGGATTTCCAGCACCTGTTGTTACAACCTTAACTTCATACTTTAACACAACATCAACAACATCATCCACATAGGGCGACAAAAGCATTATATTAACGCCAAAAGGCTTATCTGTCATATCTTTTGCTTTCTTTATCTCTGTTTCAACCCAATCGGATGGAGCATTACCTGCTGCTATAATTCCCAATCCGCCTGCCTCGGATACGGCAGACGCTAATGCGGCATCTGACACCCATGCCATTCCGCCTTGCAGTATGGGATATTCTATATTTAAAATATCACATATTTTCGTTTTTAGCATAATTCCCCCTTTTTTTTACCACCTGATAACGCCAGCAGACCAAGTAAGACTAGCACCAAAGCTATTGAGCAATATCAAATCGCCTTTTTTGATTTTTCCGTTTTTATTAGCCCAATCTAAAGCCAAAGGTATTGAAGCTGCCGCCGTATTGGCGTGTTTATCTATTGTAATTATAGTTTTTTCTTCGGGCAGTTTAGCCCTTTTTGCAACACCTTCTATTATGCGTCTGTTTGCTTGATGAGATACCATCAAATCTATATCTTTAAAGCTTAAATCCAAGCTATTTAACACATCTTCACTCACTTCAAGTATGCTTCTTATAGACATCTTAAACGTTTCGTTGCCCTTCATTTTTATGTATATATCCCTATTTTCTATAGCTTCCTTAGAACATGGCTTGTGGCTGCCTGGAGACGGAACTTCCATTAAATCGGTATAGTGTCCATCAGACCTTAACCTTAAACCCAATATGCCTTCATCGTCATTTTCGGTAGCTTCAACCAAAACACAAGCAGCTCCATCAGCAAATATAACACAGGTGCTTCTGTCTTGATAGTCGGTAATTCTGCTAAGTATTTCTGCACCTATAACCAAAATTTTTTTAGCCATATTTGACCTTATGTAAGCATCAGCCACAGATAGTGCATACATAAAACCACTGCATGCTGCATTTATATCAAACCCAAAGGCATTCTTTGCACCCAATTTCTCTTGCACAAATAGAGCCGTAGCAGGTAGCAGCTGATCTGGCGTAACGGTCGCAACGATTATTACATCTATCTCTTCTGGGCTTACGTTTGCACTATTTAGCGCATCCAATGCGGCTTTATACGCCAAATCTGACGTAACTTCACCATCTTGTGCTATATGTCTTATCTTTATTCCCGTTCTTTGAGTTATCCATTCATCATTTGTATCTACCATTTTTTCCAAATCTTTATTCGTCAAAATCTTTTCGGGCAAATAGGAACCAGTTGACACTATCTTAGCTTTCATCTTTCTCAACCTTCCTGTATTTTTGTAATGTGGTGCACTTCAACACGGAATTTTCTATCTTGCTGTTTATATCTTCTTCGGAAAATTTCAAAGCCTTCAGTATAGCATTCTTTATAGCATTTGAATCGCTTCTACCGTGACTTATTATACATGCACCATTAACACCCAAAAGGGGCGCTCCTCCAAATTCTTCATAATCAACCTTTTTTTTCAAAAACCTAAACGCCGGTTTGGCTAATAAAAAACCAATCTTATACCAAAAACTTTTCTTTATTTCCTCTTTTAAAAACTCTGCTATCACCTGCGGAACAGATTCGCTTGTCTTTAAAACAATATTACCTACAAAACCGTCACATACTATCACATCGGATTTATCCTTATATATCTCATTCCCTTCTACATTACCTACAAAGTTTAACCGGCTTCTAGATAATAAATCATAGGATTTTATTGACAGTTGATTGCCCTTGCCAGGCTCGCTTCCGTTATTTAAAATACCAACCTTGGGTTGCGGTATGCCCAACATATACTTCACATAGACGCTACCCATTAAAGCAAATTCCAAAAGATTAACAGGCTTACAATCAACATTTGCACCCACATCCAACAACAGCACATTGCCCTGCAAGGTGGGAAGAAGCGTTGCTATGGCAGGCCTTGTTATGCCCTTAATCCTACCAAGTCTAAACATCGATAGAGCCATCGCCGCACCTGAATTACCCGCTGTTACAAAAGCGCTGGCTCTATTTTCTTTTACTAAATTTATACCTACAGCCATCGATGAATTATGTTTCCTTAAGGCTAAAGACGGTTTATCTGCCATACCAACAACATCGTCTGCATGTTCAATTAATAACCTGTTCTCATCGTATGAAAACTGCCGCAATAATTTAGATAGTTTATCTTTATCTCCAGAGAGAATAACGGCTAAATCGTTATCTGCGCTTAAAGCCTTTATGGAACCCTTCACAATTTCATCAGGGGCATAGTCACCACCGAAGGCATCAACGGCTATGTAGTTCATTTATTCCTCGGGCGTTATCACCTCTTTATCTTTGTAGTATCCGCAAGAAGGACACACCCTGTGAGGCAATTTATACTCTCCGCAATTTGGACACTTTGTTAAAGGGATATTAGACAATTTTTTATGGGTTGCCCTTTTAGCAGCCCTTGAGTGTGAAGATTTTCTTTTTGGTTGAGCCATTTTTCTATCTCCTTTTTATTTTTTTATACCATTTCAAGAGCGTTAAAGAAATAACCAATCTCAAAATCCGCAGATTCCTTTGAATCAGAACCGTGAACAGCGTTTCTTTCTATATCCGTGGCAAAGAGTGCCCTTATTGTCCCATCTTTTGCATCTTTTGGGTTTGTTGCACCCATCAGTTCTCTATAGTCTTTTATGGCGTTTTCTTTTTCAAGAACCATCACAACAACAGGACCTTCCGACATAAATGTGGTTAAAGAGTCATAAAAAGGTCTTTCTTTATGAACGATATAAAATCCTTCCGCCTGTTTTTTTGTCATATGAATTTTTTTCATCGCCACAATGGAGAAACCATTGGACTCAAGTATATCTATAACCTTTCCGGAATTTCCTGCCGCAACGCAGTCTGGTTTGATAATTGATAGCGTTCTCTCTTTCACTTCTTACTTTCCTCCTTAGAATTATTATTGCTATTTGAATTTTCCTTTTTGGATTTTGTTGGCGAACTTGATGAATTTTTATAATCTGTAACATACCAACCGCTGCCTTTAAGCTCAAACGACGTTTGCGATATTAATTTTTTAATACCACCTTCTTTGTGGCAATTTGGACATACAGTAGGCGCTGGATCGCTCATTTTTTGCAAGAGTTGAAATTTATGGGAACAAAACTTACACTGATATTCATATATAGGCATATCTACACATCCCCTATTATTTTAAGAATTTCTTTTTCATCTATACAGCCAATTTCAACCTTTTTCATCTTTGCCTTTTGTCCTTTTTTAAGCTCTATACAGCTCTTTGCTATCCTTAGCTTCTTGGCTAATATTTCAATCATAGCTTTGTTTGCCCTACCTTCGATGGGCTGTTCTTTAACATTAATATGCAGACAACCATCCTTGAATCCTAAAATTTCGCTCTTTTTCGAGTTGGGCTTTAGCTTAACGTCAATAATCACAGCAGAATCCCCCTATAAATGACACAAGAAATTAACATAACTTGCCTAAACAGTCAATATTTTTATTGTTTATATAGCCGTAAATCTATTGACATATAAAATCTTTTAAATTATAAGTAAGTTATGGATGAGAAATTGTTAAATATTGCCTATAAAATCACATCTGAAGGCATAACCACAGATATATTGAATGAAATAGCAGAATTTTTTGAAGTTGATGCTTGCAGTGTCGTTCTTTCAAAGGATTTGGACTTAACATATGTTAAGGGCTCAAGTTATTTTGAAATACATGGAATAGACATTAAAGACATATATAAAAAAACAAAAGATGAAAATATCACCGTAAAAAAAGCATTAACAGAAGGGCTCTACGTAACAAACGATTATCAAAAAGACAAAAACGCCAACAAAGTATTTAAGAAATTAAACCTAAAGTCATTATGTCTGCTCAAAATTGATGCGGAATTTAATGCCATAATCGGACTTGAAAGTTTTGAAAAAGAAAGGGTATTTTTAAGGGAAGATGTTGAAAAACTCAAATTCATCGCTGTATTTATCGCAAAAGCCTTAGAGAGTATCATATTTAAAGATTTTCTTAACAATAAAATACCGATTTTGGATATAAACAGGATAGAATTCGACGACAAAGAAAGCATAAGAAAATGGCTTATGAAACATTTATCAAATATCCTTACAACAACACATTCGAAAGCCTTAAGTTTTGTATTCCCAAAATACAACATATACGCCTTCTTATCAGACAACAAAAAGGATAATTTTATTTCATTTAAGAAAACCTCCAAAATACACAACATGCTAACATATAGAATGTATTCGGCAAATATAATGGGTCCTTGCGTTTTTCAATATGAGCTATCCAAAAATTTTTTATCATGCATAGAAACAGCAAAACAAGAGCTTGATATAAACAATATTTTGATAATACCCATCATAGAAAACGGTGAGTTGCTAAGCGTAATAGGCTACGGTTATGTCTATGAGCATCAATTATCTAAATATGACATTACCCTAACAACAATGATGGCAAAGAAACTCACAAACTACATAGCATCTACAAAAGAATTTACCCGCCTTAAGGATACAATAACAAAAAGCGAAGAAGACATAATTAACAGCTTCATATTAGCCATAGAATTGAGAGATACCTACACAAAGGGTCATTCTCAACGTGTCGCATTTTATGCAAAAAAGATAGCTGAATCGCTAAAAATAAAGGACAATTTAATAAAACAGATACACGTTGCAGGACTCTTGCATGATATAGGTAAAATTAGCATACCGGATAATATACTTATGAAATCATCAAAACTGACAGAGATTGAATACGAAATGATTAAGTACCACGCTATTTTATCCTACGAGCTTGTCAACCAGTTTAGAAGTCTTGAAGATTTGAAAAGCATAGCAAAAATAGTTAGACAACACCACGAAAAGTGCGATGGAAGCGGCTATCCTGACGGTTTAAAATGTAAAGATATCACGCTTGGCGCAAGAATATTGGCAGTTGCCGACGTATTCGACGCATTAACAACAGCAAGACCTTATAGGGAAGCGTTTTTGCCTCAGGATGCGATACAAATAATGAAAAGCGAGGTAGAGCATTTTGATAACAATATATTCAATAATTCCATAGATATACTTCTGAATAATTTTGAAGATGCTATAATCATAGGCCAAAGCTCAATCATCCCGAAAGCCTTTGACGAATACAAAAGAAAATTTGAAGATTTGGATAGACTAACGGGACTTTTAAGTAGAAAAGCGCTTATGGGAAACATTGATAAGATGCTGAAATTAAACGCCGCGTTTAAGTTGTATCTTATCGATATAAAAAATATGGATTTAATCAACATAAAATATGGAAACAACTTTGGCGACAAACTACTAATCAAAACAAAGGAAGCGTTGTTGGGATTAAAAGAGTTTGGGATGGTTTCTTTAGCAAGATTTGGCGGAGATTCCTTTATGTTTATAGCGCCATACGCCCATGAAGAATCGAAAAACATAGAAAAAATAGATATGTTCCTATCCAATTTGGCAAAATTTGTGAAGTTTAAATTTAAAAACGAAAAGATGTTTCCAGACAACTTAGAGTTTACCATTGTTAAAACCGATTATACCGAAGGTTCAAGCGCAAACGAGCTTATTTTTATAAGCAGGCGTTACAAAAAAGCAATTTCTTACGACTCCTAATTTTTCTTGACAACCATTATGATTTATATAGTTTTATCTAAAAGATGGAGGTAGAAAAAATGATTATAGTAACCGGCGGTGCAGGTTTTATAGGCAGCAATCTTGTAAAGGGTTTAAATAAAGAAGGCATAGACGATATAATTATCGTGGACAATCTGACAAACTCACAAAAACACAAAAATCTAAACACACTTAAATTTAGGGACTATATCGACAAAGAAGATTTTATAGTAAATCTTTCAAAATTTAAACACTACAAGATAGATACCATATTCCACCAAGGCGCATGCTCTAATACGCTTGAAACAGATGGAAGATATATGATGAATAACAATTATGAATATTCAAAACAGCTTCTTTCTTTTGCTGTCGAAAACAACGCAAGATTTATATATGCATCAAGCGCATCCGTTTATGGAGATGGAGCAAACGGTTTTAAAGAAGACGAAAAAAACGAATATCCGCTAAATGTTTATGCCTTTTCAAAATTTATGTTCGATAGATATATAAGAAGTATGATTGATAATGTCAATATTCAGATAGTCGGTCTTAGATACTTTAACGTTTATGGTCCTCAAGAATCCCACAAAGGCAAAATGGCATCGGTTATCTTTCATTTTCATAACGAAATCCTTGAAGATGGCACAATAAAACTATTTGAAGGAAGCGAACATTTTAAACGGGACTTTGTATTTGTGGATGATGTAGTGGATGTAAATCTCTTTTTCTTTAAAAACTATAACCTTAGAGGAATATACAACTGCGGAAGCTCAAAAGCCGAGCCGTTTTTAAAGATAGCCGAGATTATGCAAAAACTCTATAAAAATGTTAGGATAGAATTTATAAAGTTTCCTGACGAATTAAAGGAAAAGTATCAAAAGTATACACAAGCTGATATAGGTCTTTTAAGAAATGCAGGCTATAACAAAGAGTTTACCGCCTTGGAAGATGGTGTGAAGCGATACGTAGAGATATTGAAAGAATCAAACGGATACTATAGATAGGCAAATGCGTTTTTTACGATATTTTATCGTTTTTTCTATTTTGATATTTCTTTATTCTTGCTCAACAAATGTAAAAATACAAACACCATATCTTGAATCCTATAAACAGTCGGTATTGAATGACGACTTCTGGAAATTTTTTAACAACAAAGAATTGTTGGATATACTTGAAAAAGCGCTAAACAATAATCTCGATTTAAAAATCCAACGATATAAACTACAAAAGTCAATCGTAGATTTAAGAGTCCAAAAGAGTTCAGCCTTCAAAGATATATCACTCAACTTAGGCGCATCAAGAAATGCCGCCAAAAATTCCAATAGAGACATCTCCTATTCCAATTCATACACATTAAACATCTCTACACAATACGAAATTGATATGTGGGGAAGGATAAAATCTGGCGTAGATGCTGCTTCGTTTGGCGTTGTCGGCTTAAAAGAAGCATATAAAACCATAGCTTTAACCGTCGCTTCAAATGCCGCTTCTTTATGGCTAAATATAGTGGCTTGTAAGGAAAAACTTGATTTACTTAAAGAAAAAGAAAAACTTGCCCTTATGGTTATAAAGCTCAATAAAGAGATATACAAAAACGGCGGCAACAATTTTGACGCTTTGATTAACTCAAAAAAAAGCTATAAATCAATAAAGGAATCTATCGCGGCATGCAAGAAAAATCTTGAAACAAACAAACATAGGCTATCTCTGATAATTGGTATTTATGATAGCAATATGGATATAAAAACATATAAAATGCCTATATACAAACCTATCTGCAGAAAAATCCCTGTTGAAATATTGAAAAAACGTCCCGATGTTGAGAATGCTTACTACAGTCTATTATCTAAATATGCAAATCTAAAGCAAAAAAAAGCAGAGATGTTCCCAAAACTTGTTTTATCGCCCGATATCACATACTCTTCATCAAAGCTTAATTCTATGTTCGACAATTGGATTCTTAAGCTTGCAGTCAATGTTTTTTATCCTGTGATAGACTATAAAAGAAGAGCGCTTGATGTTAAAAAAGCAAAACTTCAAATAAAGGAATCTTTAGAAAGTTACAAAAAAACGCTTTTAAACGCAACCGTTGAAGCCCAAGATACTCTTTCTCAATGCAAAGAATTAAACACAAAACTAAAATTAAGAACTAAAAAAATAAAGTTACAAAGCATAGCGCTTAAAAGAGCGCAAAAAGGTTTTTTAGAAGGCGAAAAAAGCTTAATAGAAACCTTAAATAACAAAATGGATTTGATAGATAAAAAAATAGACTTGATAGATACAAATAAAGACCTGTTAATCAACAAAATAGATATTTACAGGGTTTGTGGAGGAAAATATCTTGGAAAACGGTTATAAAAAAAGCACAAAACAGAGTTTTATAGCGTTAATTGTTATAATTGTTGCCATAGGTTTAGGGCTTGGTGTATTTTTTCATCTCATACACAACAAAAAACACATAAACAGAAAAAAACCACAAAAATTGGCTATATATGTAAAAACTAAACCCGTAAAAAAGGTTAATACCGTATATAAAATTATGACATACGGACACATACTGCCCAAAAAAGAGATAGCACTGTCTCCTTTAGTTTCTGGTAAAATAGTATACGTAAACCCAAACTTCTACATTGGAAAAAGAATAAAAAAAGGAGAAACAGTATTAAAGATAGACAAGGAAGACTACCTTATAGATTTAAAGATAAAAAAGGCTAACCTTGACTCTTTGCGTGAAGATTTGAAACTTCAAATCGGCAAGCAAAAAGCAGCCAAACTGGAACTTGCATACGCTAAAAAACTCAACCTAAACATAGATAAAACCTCGAGATACCTTATATTAAAAAAGCCTAACGTAAAAAAGATTTTAGATGAGATAGAGATTGCAAAACAGCAATTAAAAAGCGCAAAACTAAACCTTGAAAGAACCAATATAAAAGCACCGTTTGACTCATACGTAACAAATAAATATGTCGATTTGGGCAGCGTTGTATCAAGCAACACAAAATTGGCAAACCTTGTATACGCAAAAGAGTTTTATGTTGATGTGCCCGTTAATTTTAGTTATTTGGGATTGATAAATCTTGACAACACAACAAAAGCCAAGATTTTCTTAGATAAAACACATTATATTTATGGGACTTTTCAATCATTAAACAGATCTACCGATAAAAACGGTGTTATGGCAAATCTTACATTTTCCATAGAGCCAAATAACAATTTAAATCGCTTTATGCTTATTAACAGTTATGTAAATGTTGAAATTTATGGCAAGAAACTAAAAAATGTCTTTAGAATACCGTCCAAAGCACTTCGCGACGATGATACGGTATGGGTTTTTGATAATGGAAAACTTAAGATAAAAAGCATTAACGTCGTATTTAAATACATAGACAGCGTTTATACATACGATTTGGACGATAATGATGAGATAGTTATTTCCAATATTAACTTACCAATAGACGGTATGCCACTTAAAAAAGTGAAAAACGATGGAAAATAAAAACAGACTTAAAGGCGTTATAGGTTGGTTTATAGAAAACCCTGTCGCAGCAAATATGCTGATATTGTTTTTAATAGTAGGCGGCTTATTTTATTCCAAAACAATTAAGCAAGAGGTTTTTCCAGAATTTAGTCTAAATATGGTTGTTGTCGAAGTAGAATATCCGTCTGCTAGCCCTGAAGATATCGAAAAAGGCATACTATTGCCGGTCGAAGAAGCCGTAGAAGGTATAGATGGTATAAAAAAGGTAACATCGGTAGCAAAAGAAGGTATTGGCAAGATTACAATTGAAGCAACACTCGATGCCAATATAAATCAACTCTATCAAGATGTAAAAAGTGCAATAGATAGAATAAAAACCTTTCCCAAGGATGCAGAAAAGCCAAGGGTTTACATACCTTCAAAAAAAATAGAGGCTATAGAGCTTATAATATACGGCAACCAAAACGAAAAAACATTGAGAAAAACGGCTGAATTTATAAGAGACGAGCTTTTGGATAACGACAAAATCACCTGTGTAGAGCTTTTAGGCGATAAACCGTTTGAAATCACCGTCGAAATACCGTCAAAAACGTTAAGAAAATACGGCATCACGTTAGGGTATGTAGCAGATAAAATTAGGGAGTTTAATAAAGAAATTCCCGTAGGAAATATAAAAACTCAAAACGGTGATATCCTAATAAGGGTAACCGAAAGAAAAGAATATGCAAAGAATATGAGAAACATACCTATTGTCGTTACAGAAGAAGGCGGCGTTATTAGGCTTGGCGACATAGCTTCAATCAAGGATACATTCAAAGACACAGGCACCTATCTTACCTTTAACGGACAAAAAGCAATAGGGTTAAGGGTGTTTAGAGTCGGCAATCAAAAGCCTATAGAGATAGCAAGTATAGCAAAACAATACGTAAAAAAACTAAACGCTCAACTACCCAAAGGTATAAGGATTACATATAAAAACGATAAGAGCAAGATTTTCCAGGATAGAATAAATTTGCTGTTAAAAAACGCAAAACTCGGCTTAATTTTGGTTTTTATACTGTTGGCTCTATTCCTTGAAATAAGGCTTGCTTTTTGGGTTATGCTCGGTATACCGATATCGTTTCTGGGCTCTATGCTTTTGTTTCCGCAATTCGACGTATCTATAAATATGGTATCTCTATTTGCGTTTATTATAACACTCGGTATCGTGGTAGACGACGCCATTGTAATAGGAGAAAATATTTACAGATACAGACAAAGCGGATATAAGTTTTTTGATGCTGCATATAAAGGCGCTAAAGAGATGGCAATACCTGTTACATTTAGCGTTACTACCAACATAGTTGCTTTTTTACCAATGTATTTTGTGCCCGGGGTCGCCGGTAAGATTTTTAGGATAATACCTATAATTGTCGTATCCGTATTTGTTATTTCTCTTTTAGAGAGCATGTTTATACTACCATCCCACATCGCCCATCAAAAAGAAAAAACGCCGCACTTTTTGGAATTTATCAACCGTTTTCAACAAAAATTCAGCAATTTTGTATTGAATTTCATCAATAGCGTTTATAAGCCTATTTTGGAATTTTGCATAAAATTTAGATATGTTACGCTTGCTATATCCATAGCCGTTTTATTGATTTCCATAGGCTACGTTAAAAGCGGAAAAATAGGGCTTGTTATGTTTCCAAAAGTAGAATCGGATTTTGCTTATGCAAAGTTTTCCTTGCCTGTCGATAGCACGGATAAGGATTCTGTAGATATAGCCAATAAACTTATAAAATATGCTCAAAGCGTTATGGATAAACACGGCAAAAAAGACTCATACGACGGCATATTGGCTTATGTGGATAATAATAAAGGATGGATTCAGGTTTATTTGAACAAAGATACAGATAAAAGACCTATCACTACAGGTCAATTTGTAAATTTATGGAGAAAGGCTTCAGAAGGTATCGCAGGCTTGAAATCTTTGCAGTTCTATTCCGATTTTGGAGGACCAGCTCACGGCTCTTCTGTAACCATTGAATTAAAACATAACGATATATCGGTATTGAGAAATGCAAGTAGGGAGTTGTCCAATTATCTAAAAACATTTTCGTTTGTTTCCGGCGTAGATGATGGCTTTAATGAAGGAAAAAGACAGTATGATTTGGAAATTAACGCCCTGGGACGATCACTTGGTTTAACCAGCAGTTATCTTGGTAAGCAATTGAGAGATTATTACTATGGCGCTGAAGCAAAACGTTTTTTAAGGGGAAGAAACGAGGTTAAAATATTCGTTAAGGCAACAGAAAATGAAAGAGGCTTTGAGTATTTTTTCTATAATTTTATGCTTCAATTGCCCGATAAAGAGCTTATCCCGCTAAGTAGCGTTGTAGACATAAAAAAGACCCGCTCATACCAATCGATAACGAGAAGTGGTTCTAAAAGGGTTATAGATGTTACGGCAAATACCAATCCAGAAAACAAAGCAGCAGTGGTTATAAGCAACCTAAAAAGTGGATTTTTAAAGAAATTAAAGACAAAATACCCTGGGTTAAGTTATAGCTTCGAAGGAAAACAATCGGATTTAAGAGATAGTATGATTTCTCTCTTTAAGGGTTTGTTAATAGCGGTTTTGTCAATATATGTCATACTATCCATACCGCTTAAAAGCTACATTCAGCCTATTATTATTATGCTTGTTATACCGTTTGGAATAATAGGCGCAATATTCGGCCACGTGCTTTTAGGATATGATTTAAACCTTGTAAGCATGTTCGGAATAGTGGCGCTATCGGGCGTTGTAGTAAACGACTCTTTGGTTTTCATAGACTTCGCAAACAGAAAACGAAAAAGTGGTTACGATTTTTATAATGCCGTCATCGAAGCAGGATTAAAGCGTTTCAGGGCTATAACACTAACGACACTAACCACATTTTTTGGTCTTATGCCTATGATTTTTGAAAAGTCCATTCAAGCAAAGTTTCTTATACCGATGGCGATATCCTTAGGCTTCGGCATTCTTTTTTCAACCTTCATTGTATTGATTTTGATACCGGGCATATATGTTATTGTAGAAGATATAAAGTCGATTGTGTTGAATGCAAAGAATTAAAATGTCAAATAAGATATTGCCCATTAAAAACCTACAATCTTATATTGACATTACTACTCTTAAAGTAATAGAATGGAATTATGCTAAAAAGCGGTGCTTTTATCTTTGATGCCATTTTGAATGAAGATGGCTCTAAGATAGAGAAGTTCAACATATCGAAAAATACACTTGGTTTTGAGATAGAAAAAGAGAAGATAGAATCCATTATACTTAAAGGCGCAAGAGAAAATGACATCTTACAAGAGAGAATATTTTTTGAAAATGCCAAAGGGCTAACCCTTACTGCAGTTTTTAAAAAAGATAAAGAATCTATATTTGTCTATGGTTTTATTGTTCCCGAAAC